>JANOGJ010000300.1:0-2607 GCA_031405995.1 Acidobacteriota bacterium | reverse complement strand
CGGCGTCGACATCTCGGAGACGCCCTTCGAGCTGACGGATCGCGACCTCACGAACGTGGTCATCACGCTCACGGACCGGCCGTCCTCGATTGGCGGCGTCGTTCGCGGACCGCAGGGCGACGTCGACGACGCCGCGGCGGTCATTGCGTTTCCGACCGACGCTCGGCTCTGGCAGGACTACGGCAGCAGTCCTCGACGCTTGAAGACGGCGCGGACTTCGCAGAAGGGCGCGTTCACCCTGTCGGGACTTCCGCCCGGCGACTACCACGTCATCGCAATCAGCGACGAGTTTGCGGGCGAGTGGCAGGACCCGCGCTTCCTCGGCGTGCTCGCGCGGCAGGCGACGCGTGTCACGCTCGGCGAGGGACAGAAAGTGACGCTGGACCTGGCACGAAGTAATGTGAGAACAACGGGTGAACTCGTGAACGCGAGAACGGGTGAACTGAAAATCGTTGGCAAGCTTTCAGGTTCCTCGTACCCGGCGTACCTGACGTACCTGGCGTACCTGGCGTACCCGGCGTACCCGGTGTACCCGGCGCATGCGCAAGTTCGCGACACGCGCGTTGTCCAACCGCCGACCGGCACCGGCACGGTGTCCGGCGTCGTGGTGTCCGACGACGGATCGGAGCGTCCGATTCGGCGCGCGCGGGTGTCGCTACGGAGTCCTGACTCGCGCCACGAGTACGCCGCGACGACCGATCTGGCCGGTCGTTTCACGATCACCGGCGTGCCCGTCGGACGCTACACGGTGATGTCGTCGAAGCTCGCGTATTTGCCGGCCTACTACGGCGCGGGAAACGGCGTGCTGCCGCCCGGGATCCCTGTGGGAGTCACCTCTGGTCAGGCGGTGCCCGGCCTGACTTTGAGGATGTCGCGGGGCGGTGTGATCACCGGCACGGTCCTCGACGATTTCGGGAGCCCGGTTCCCGGCGCCAGAATCCAGATCCTCCAGACAATCGGCGTCGGCAACGACCGGCACCTTGCGTCCGCGGTGAGCCAGGGCGCATCGACGACTGACGACCGTGGCGGATACCGCGCCTTCGGCCTCCCGCCCGGCACATATGTCGTCGGTGTCGCGCCGATCCTGACTGGTGGTGAGCTCCGATCGGCCGCCAACCCGAGCCGGACGATCGGATACGCGCCGGTGTATTACCCGGGCACTGGCGTGCCGAGCGAAGCCACGCCGATCACGGTCGCGGCCGGTCAGGAAGCCGCCGGCATCAACATCCCGATGCGTCTGGTACCGACGGCGAAAATCCAGGGCACCGTGGTCGGACCCGACGGCCAGCCGGTCCCATACGTGCAATTGCAGTTTGTCTCGAGCGCGCAGATGACCGGCCCCGTCACTCAAGTAGGAACGGCGAGCGTGACTGGCGACGGCTGGTTCAACACCGTCGCCCTCGTGCCCGGGCGTTACGCCGTCGTGGCGCGCGCGGTCGATCGCCGGGGAGGGCCGCCCGTCGAATCGCGCGGGTCTTCGGTCAATCCGCTCCTCTGGGCACAGCAGGAAGTAGACGTCCGGGGCGAAGATATCTCCGGCGTCGCGCTCGTGCTGCAGCCGGCACTGACCATCTCAGGAAAAGTCATCTTTGAAGGCACGACGGTGGCCGCCTTGCTCGACGCCAAGGATCTGCGGGTGATGGTGAGCGGCGTGCTCCCGTCCATCATGGCGCCGGGCGCGCCGACTGTGGCCATCGACGCGGCCGGACAGTTCCTGATTCCCAACCTCGTCCCGAGCCAGTACCGATTGACGGCATCCGACCTCTCGCTGCTCGGCAGCGCGCCGCCCGGCGTCTGGTCGCTGCGATCGATCACGTCTGGCGGCAAGGACCTGCTCGACTACCCGCTCGACCTGCAGCCGGGCCAGCCCGCGTCGGACGTGGTGTTCACGTACTCGAACCAGACGACCGAGTTGTCCGGACGCCTGCTCGACGCGGCGGGCAAACCCATCCGCGACCTGTCGATTCTGCTGTTCACGACCGACCGCGGGTTGTGGTCGTCCGGGCCGAGGCGCGTGCGCGCGCCGGTGCGTCCGGCCGAGGACGGGACGTTTCGCTTCATCAACCTCGCGCCTGGTGAGTATTTTCTCGGCGCGGTCACCGACGTCGATCCGCGCGAAGCCGCCGACCCGTTGTTCCTGGAGCGCGTCACGCCGTCGGCCATCCGCGTGACCATCGCTCCGGGAGAAAAGAAAGTTCAGGACCTCAGGATTGCCGGGCTGCCACTCGCTTCCGGCCCCGCCGCACGATCAGCCACACGACAATCGCGAGGCCGCTGACGGCCGCCAGAAACGCGCCCCCGAACAACCACAGCGTCGTAAACAGGATTGACTCGGCGGCCATCTTCACGTCCATCACCACAGGCTTGCCGGCGCGCCTGTCGGACAGATGTTGCTCCCAGGTGAGGATGTTCCCGCGCTCGATCCCTCCCGCCTCGTCGACCCCAAGACGCCGCACGTTGTGCTCGAGCACGCGGCTGGGCAGGTGCAGCTTGAAGGCGACCAGCTCACTGCCGTCCCAGTTGACCGCGCCCGCCTGGCCTGAGCCTGTCGAAGGCGTGTCGCCGGCCGGGGCGCCGACCGGGGCGCCGGCCGGGGCGCCGACCGTC
>JANOGJ010000285.1:0-6731 GCA_031405995.1 Acidobacteriota bacterium | reverse complement strand
GCCGCGGCGCTCGCGCGACGCGAGGGCTTCGCGCTCTACGGGCTCACGGTGCGGTACGGCCAGGTCCACGCGTGTGAGATCGACGCCGCCCGCCGCGTCGCCCAGGCGCTCGGCTTCGAGCGTCACGTGGAACTCGACGTCGACCTCCGCGCCTTCGGGGGCTCATCGCTGCTTGGGGACGGCGAGATCCCCCGTTCACCCGTTCACCAGTCCGCCAGTTCGCCAGTTGAGTCGATTCCATCAACTTACGTTCCCGCCCGTAACACCGTCCTCCTGTCACTCGCCCTCGCCTGGGCGGAGGTCGTCGAGGCGGACCGCATCGTGATCGGCGTGAACGCCGTCGACTATTCGGGTTACCCCGATTGCCGGCCTGAGTTCCTCGCCGCGTTTGAGTACCTGGCGGGGCTGGCCACGCGCGCCGGCGTCGGCGGCCGGACGGTGCGCGTCTGGGCGCCGCTCCAGACGCTGACCAAGGCGGCGATTATCCGCGTCGGCCTCGAACTGGGCGTCGACTACGGCCTCACCCACAGCTGCTATGACCCACGGCCGGACGGCCGGCCGTGCGGGCGCTGCGACAGTTGCGGGTTCCGCGCCCGAGGGTTCGCCGAAGCCGGCGTGCCGGATCCCCTGTTGTCAGCGGGGGCCTGACCGGACAGAATAGGCCCCCTCCGTGGCTCGTCCCCTTCGAGAGCAGTTCCTGCTCGCGACGCTTGTCGTGTTGATTCCGGTCGGGGCCGTCATGACCTGGGCCTGGCGGGGGACCTACATCGAGCAGGTCGAGCAGCTCAACCAGGAGGCCCACCGCCTGGCGACGGCGATTGCCGAGCACATCACCCGAACGGCGCCCGGGGGCGATAGTCGTGTCGAACTCGAGGCGTATCTCGGGTCGGTGCGCTTGCTCGACGGCACGGAAGTGCAGATCGTCCAGTCCGAGGGGGGCGCCCTTGTGGCGCAGCACCGTCGCGGGATTCCGGCCCAGACCGAACCGGCCAAGGGATGGGTGGTGATGTCCGGCCGTCCGTGGACGGTGAACGTGAGAATACCGACGCAGGTCGCGTCGGCCCGCGCGGCGCCGATTTTCCGGCGCACGCTCATGATTTCCGGGGCGGCGACCGTGACCCTGCTCCTGCTCGAGTTCCTGTTCCTGGGCCGCTGGCTGCCCGCGCTCAAGCGCTTCGAGGCGACGGCCGACCGCGTCGGCGGCGGCGACCTCACGACGCCAGCGAAGATCCGGATGCCGTCGCTGGAGCTCGAGCATCTGCAGAACGTGTTCGGCGACATGGTCGAGAAGCTCCGCACCGCCCGCGAAGCCATCGCCCGGCAGGTCGAGGAAGAACGTCGGATGCGGCTCGAGGTCGAGTCGCTGCAGGAACAGGTGATCCGGCAGGAGCGTCTGGCGGCGATCGGCGTCCTGATTTCCGGCATCGCTCACGAGATCAACAACCCGCTGCAGGCCATCTCCGGCTTCTCCGAAATCCTTCAACGCGAGCAGAATCTTGGCCCGCAGGTGAAGAACGATCTGGCGCTCATCCAGAAGGAAAGCGCGCGCGCGAGCGGCATCATCCGCAACCTCTCGCGGTTCAGCCGCCAGCAGAGCTCGAAGCCCTCGCCGGTGATGCTCGACGACGTCGTGGCGTCGGTCGTCGAGCTGCGGCAGCGCCGCTTGCAGGAGCAGGGCATCAACCTGCAGCTCGAAGAAGCGGCGACGCGGCCGGCGCAGGCGGTCTTCACCGAGCTGCAGCAGGTCCTGCTGAACTTCGTGATCAACGCCGAGCAGTCGATCAACGCGAGCGGCCCCGCGCCCGACCGGCGCATCATCGTGCGAACGCGCGACAACGACGCCGGCGTCCACTTCGAGGTCGAGGACACCGGCCCGGGCGTGCCGGCCGAGGATGAGTCGAAGCTCTTCCAGCCGTTCTTCACGACCAAGCCGGTGGGCGAAGGCACCGGACTCGGCCTCTCGGTGAGCTACGGCATCGTCCGGTCCTTTGGCGGCGTGATTGGCTACCAGCGCGGCGACTCCGGCGGCGCGAGGTTCTTCGTCGATCTGCCGACGAGCTCGGCGCCCGCTGCATGACCGATCGGCTCTACTACCTGGACGCGATGACACCCGTGTTCGACGCGACCGTGGTCGCCTGCGAGCCCGAGGCGCGCGGCGCGACCGTGACGCTCGACCGCACCGCCTTCTATCCGACGTCGGGCGGCCAGCCGCATGACACCGGCCGCCTCGCCGGCATCCGCGTGCTGGACGTGGTCGACGACGAGGACGGGGAAGTCCGGCACATCGTCGAGTCGCCGATCGCGCGCGGCGCGGCGGTCCACGGCGACGTCGACTGGCCGCGCCGGTTCGACCACATGCAGCAGCACACGGGGCAGCACATCCTCTCGGCGGCGTTCGATCGCCGCCTGGGCGTGCGGACGGTGTCGTTTCATCTCGGCGCGGACACCTCGACGATCGACTTGCAGCGTGAGGTGACGCCCGAGGAAATCGCGCTGGCGGAGGTGGACGCGAACGACGTCGTGTTTGCCGACCGCCTGGTGTCCATTCGCTTCGCGTCGGAGGAAGAAGCGGCGCGGCTGCCATTGCGGAAGGAGCCGGCGCGCACGGGTCGGCTGCGACTGGTGGAGATCGAGCACTGCGACCTGTCGGCGTGCGGCGGCACGCACGTGCCGTCGGCCGGCCGCGTCGGCTTGATCGCGATCACGGGCTGGGAGCGTTTCAAGGGCGCGACGCGCCTGACGTTCGCCTGCGGCGAGCGGGCGCGGCGATCGCACGGCCGGTGGCGCGATGTCGTGACCGGCGCGATGCGCGCGCTTTCGGTCACCGCCGCCGAGGTGGGGCCGGCGGTCGATCGGCTGCTTTCCGAGAACAAGGATGCGGGCCGCGCGATGCGGCGGCTCCAGGAGGAGGTCGCGATCGGCCGCGCGGTTCGGCTGCGCGCGGAGGCCCCAACCATCGGGCGGTATCGGGTCGTCTTACTGGCGGAGGCCGGATGGGACGCCGCCGCGCTGAAGACGATGGCGACGGCGGTCGTCAGCGAACCGGGGTTCGTCGTCGTATTGGTCGGGGACGGACGGCCGGTTCCTGTGGTCGTGGCGCGGTCGGCCGATGTCGAGTTGGATGCGGGCGCCTGGATGAAGCGGGCGACGGCCGAACTTGGCGGGCGAGGCGGCGGGCGGCCGGAACTGGCGCAGGGCGGGATTGCCGCCGACGCCGAACGGGTGCTTACATTTGCGTCAGAAACTTTGGGCTCTCAATAACTCAATAACTCAATAACCCGATAACCCAATAACCCAATAACCCAATAGTACAATCCGCCACCCAGTGTTCGAGTCCATCTTCACCTTCCTGTTCAAGTACGAGCCCCTCGTCTTCGAGCAGGGCCGGTTCGTCCTCGGCGCGTCGCAGCAGATGTGGCTCGTCGTGGCGATGGCCGGCGCCGTGGGCGCGTACGCGATCTGGACGTACCGGCAGCTGGCCGCAATCGGCGGGCGCGATCGCGCGTTCCTGCTGGCGTTGCGCGCGCCGCTGCTCCTCCTGGCGTTATTCGCGCTCCTGCGGCCGACCCTCCAGCTCAAGGTGGCGGTGCCGCAGCAGAACTTCGTCGGCATCCTGATCGACGACTCGAAGAGCATGCAGGTCGCCGATCAGGACGGGAAGCCGCGCAGCGACTTCGTCATGAGCCAGCTCGGCCGCGCCGACGCGCCGCTGCTCACCGCGCTCGGCAAGCGGTTTCAGCTGCGCGTGTTCCGGTTCTCGTCGTCGGCCGAGCGGCTGCAGTCGGCGTCCGATCTCACGTTCGAAGGCACGGGCACCCGTCTCGGCGACGCGTTCGACCGCGCGCGCGACGAGCTGAGCGGCCTGCCGGTCGCCGGGCTCGTCCTCATCGGCGACGGCTCGGACAATTCCGAGAAGACGCTCGACGAGCCGATCGCGGCGCTCAAGGCGCAGGCCCTGCCGGTCTTCCCGGTCGGCGTGGGCAAGGAGCGGATGACGCGCGACGTCCAGGTGACACGCGTCGAGACGCCGCGCCGCGCGCTCAAAGGCACGTCGCTCGTGCTCGACCTTGTGGTGACGCAGACCGGCTACGCCGGCGTGAAAGTCCCGCTCATCGTCGAGGACGAGGGGCGCATCGTCGGCACGCAGGACATCACGCTGCCGGGCGACGGCGAGTCCGAGACGGTCAAGGTCCGGCTGAAGACGATGGACGCGGGGGCGCGGGTGTTCCGATTCCGCGTGCCGGTGCAGGCGAGCGAAGAGGTCGCGCAGAACAACCAGCGTGACGCGCTCATCGAGGTCTTCAATCGCCGCGAGAAAATCCTGTTCCTCGAGGGCGAGCCGCGGCCGGAGCCGAAGTTTATCCGGCAGGCGACCGACGAAGACGACAACCTGCAGCTCGTGCTGCTGCAGCGCACGGCGCAGGCGACCGTCAGCGTCCCGGACAAGTTTCTGCGCCTCGGCGTGGATGGTCCCGAGGAACTGGCGACCGGGTTTCCGGCGACGCGCGAGGAGTTGTTCGGGTATCGCGCGATCATCCTCGGCAGCGTCGAGGCGTCGGCGTTCACGCCCGAGCAGCAGCGCATGCTCGAGGATTTCGTGGATGTGCGCGGCGGCGGGTTGCTCATGCTCGGCGGCGCGCGGTCGTTTGCCGAGGGCGGCTGGGCCGGCACGCCGCTTGCCGACGCGCTGCCGGTGGTGCTCGATCGCGCGTCGCGCGGGCCCGAGTATCCGCCGGCCGAACTCGTCGTGCGGCCGACCCGCGCCGGGCTGAGCCATCCGGCCACCCAGATCACGGACACCGAGGCCGACGCGGCGGCGAAGTGGCGCGACCTGCCGCCGGTGACGTCGCTCAATCCGGTGGTGCAGACCAAGCCGGGCGCCAGCGTCCTGCTCACCGGGCTCGACGGCAAAGGCCGCGAGCAGGTCGTGTTCGCGTTCCAGCGTTACGGCCGCGGCCGCGCGCTCGTGCTGCCCGTCCAGGACACCTGGATGTGGCGCATGCACAGCAAGATGGACGTGAAGGACCCGACGCACCACACGTTCTGGCAGCGGCTGGCGCGGTGGCTCGTGGACGGCGTGCCCGATCGCGTGATGGCCGCCGGCGCGCCGGACCGCGTGCAAAAAGGCGAACCCGTGACGCTCACCGCCGAGGTGATGGATCCGGAGTTCAAGGGCGTCAATGACGGCCGCATCACCGCGCGCGTGACGGCGCCCTCGGGCAAGGTCGAGGACGTGCCGATGGAGTGGACCGTCGAGCACGAGGGCGAGTACTACGCCCGCTTCACGCCCACCGAGGACGGCCTGCACCGCGTGAGCGTCGGCGGCACGACCAAGGACGGCACGGACACGGGCCGGGGCGCGGCCGTCATCCGCGTCGCGCCGAGCGACGCCGAGTACTTCGATGCCGCGATGCGCGGATCTTTACTGAGAAGGATCGCCGACGAGACCGAAGGCCGGTTCTACACCCCGGCCAACGCCGACAAGCTGGTGGACGCGATTACCTACAGCGGGAAGGGCGTCACCGTCGTAGAAGACAGAGAGCTCTGGGACATGCCCATCGTTCTGCTCGGCCTGCTGGGCCTGATGGGCGGCGAGTGGGTATTCCGGCGGAAGCGCGGGTTGGCCTGACGAACGGAGGGGTTATGTGGACGCGCGCGGGCACTCTCCTCGTAGTCGCGGTGGTGGCCGGTTTCGCCGGCGTCGTGACGGCGCATGCGCAGCGCGGCGGCTCGCGGCCGCAGTCGCAGTCCTACACCGGCAACGTGCCGTACGACGGCCGGTTCGTCTTTGTCCGGCTCAGCTATCCCTGGTTCGGTCGGGGCGGCGCGCGGTGGGCGCATGACTACCCGCGCGGCGAAGAGCACTTCCTCAAGATCTGGAGCGAGATCAGCTGCGCGCCTTCGCACACCGACGCGAGCAGCATCATCAGCCTGAGCGATCCCGAGCTCTTCAAGTTTCCGGTGGCCTACATGGCTGAGCCCGGGTACTGGTCGATGAGCGACGCCGAAGCCAAGAACCTGCGCGACTACCTGGCCAAGGGCGGCTTCCTGATCCTCGACGACTTCCGGAATCAGGAATGGGGCAACTTCGAGCTCATGATGACCAAGGCGCTGCCGGACGGCCGCTGGGTCGACCTCGATATCAAGAGCCCGATCTTCCACTCGTTCTTTGAGATCACCTCGCTCGATGTCGTCCCCCAGGCGTACGACGCGGGCCGCCCGATGTTCCGCGGGTGGTACCAGGACAACGATCCGAACAAACGGCTGATGGTCGTCGCCGCGTACAACACGGACATGTCCGAGTTCTGGGAATGGTCGGATACCGGCTACGCGGCGATCGACGTCACGAACGAAGCCTACAAGATCGGCATCAATCTCTTCATGTACGGGCTCACGCATTAATGGATGGAGCCCGGGGTCTTTAGACCCCGGGAAATGCCGGGTCTGAAGACCCGGCCTCCATAAAACAGGGGTGCACTAGTGGAAACAGGCGTGGCGGAAAAAGTCGTCAGGATGGAATCACCGGAGGATATCGCGCTGGCCGACAAGATGAACGAGGCCAAGCGGAAGATCATCGGTGAGCTCAGCAAGCTGATCGTCGGGCAGGACAACGTCGTCCACCAGGTGCTGCTGACGCTGTTCGTCGGCGGCAACAGCCTCATCGTCGGCGTGCCCGGGCTTGCCAAGACGCTGCTCGTCCATTCGATGGCGCGCGTGCTCGACCTCAAGTT
>JANOGJ010000269.1:0-1749 GCA_031405995.1 Acidobacteriota bacterium | reverse complement strand
GCATCACGTCGCGCAACGGCAGCAGGTAGTTCATGACGGAGAAGATCGACTTCTTCATCTCGCCGGCGTAGTTCGTGCCGCCGATGAGCACGAGTCGCCTGGCAAAGTTGACCAGGATGAAGGTCTCCGAATGGGTGTGGTCCGTCGCCGCCGTGGCCGTGAAGCTCGGCACGTCGATCACCGTGAACTCGGGCTGGTGCGTGAGCTGCGCGGCGGCGTCGGCCTCGTGAATGAACAGGTGACGCGCGAACAGGCTGTGCCACGCGCGCTCCGTGACGACGCGGACGGGCAGCCGGTACGACGGGTCGGCGCCAGCCCAGCAGTCCTGGACGAACAGTTCCTTGCCGCGCAGGTAAGCCTGCATGCGCGAGAGGATGCCGTCGAAGGCGGCCGGCTCGATCGCGCGGTTGACTTTGCCCCAGGCGACGTGGGCCTCGCTCGACGCCTCGCGCACGAGGAAGCGGTCGTTCGGAGACCGGCCCGTGTGCTGGCCCGTGCTGCAGACGAGCGGGCCATCGGCCGAGATGACGCCTTCACGGCGCCTGACGGCCTCCTCATACAGGGCGGCGACGCTGAGGTTCCAGTGCACCGCGGCCGCGCCTTCGATGCCGACCGCGTCCAGCCCGACCTTCCGCTCTCCCTGCAACATGCTGCTCCTTCTGCTCCTTCCGGCCCGGGACAAAGAGCCTATTCTACCCGGCGGCCCGGTTACGCCCCCAGGGCCGCCACGACCGCTCGCCGGAGCTCGCACAGGTCGGCGTCGGAACCGACAATGGCGCGGGCGCGCTCCCGGAGTGCTGTATCGGCCGGATCGGCGTCCGCCCCGTCGCTGATGGCGATGAGCCGGCTCGCGCCCCACCGCGACCACAGGTGGCGCCAGCGCTCGGGGTCGTGCCGCACCACCTCGGCGTCCGCGACCACGACCGCCGGATCCGCCCCGCCGTCGGCGAGTCCCTCCGCGAGGCCGGCCGCGATCTGCACATCAAAGCCCCACCCCGTAAACACCGCGCCAATGGCGTTGCGCACGCCCGGGTCCTCGTGCATGACGAGCGCCACACCCTTTGACCCGGACGGGCCCAGCGAGTCGCCGGCCGGCAGGCGGACGAAGAACGACGTCCCGACGTGCGGTTCGCTCTCGACCCAGATGCGCCCGCCGTGATCCCGCACGATGCTCTGCGCGATGCTGAGGCCGAGCCCGGTGCCCTCGCCGGCGGGTCGGGTGGTGAAGAACGGGTCGAAGACCCGGCTGAGGCTGTCGGCCGCGATGCCAGGGCCTGTATCGCGCACTTCGACGAGGACGGCGGCGCAGGCCGGCTCGGCCGCGACCCTCACGTCGATGCGGCGCACGCGCGCGTGCAGCACCGCCTGCTCGGCGTTGAGAAGCAGATTGAGGAGCACCTGCTGCACCTGCGAGGCGTCGGCGAAGACCGGCGGCAAGTCAGGCGCAAACGACGTCACGACTTCGATGCCGTTCAACCGCAGGTCGTAGGACCGGAGCTCGACCACCTGGTCACAGAGGAACTCGACGTCGTGGTGCGCGCGGGCGACGGTCTGCCGACGCGCGAACATGAGCAGGTTGCGGACGATGCGCGCCACGCGGCTCGCCTCGGCCAGGATGTGACCGATGTCCGGCAGCAGGTCCTTGGCCTGCGCGGTGAGCTCCGGACGGTTGGCGAACTGCTGGTGCACGAGCTGCGCGTAGCCGATGACGCTCGTCAGCGGGTTGTTCATTTCGTGGGCCACGCCGGC
>JANOGJ010000263.1:0-4159 GCA_031405995.1 Acidobacteriota bacterium | reverse complement strand
TCTCGAAGATGTCCTTGGACTTCGCGAGGGACTTGGGCAACCCCGGCTGGAACGCCTTGAACTTGAGCCCAATCTCCTCCGTCTTCTCCGTGCCTCCGCGTCCTCCGTGCTGGAAAAACACGGGCGGCAAGGCTTGTCACGGGACACGGAGGGCGCGGAGGGACTCTTGGGGGAGTTGGACAGCGTGCACTCCCCCCCCAATCTCCTCCGTTCTCTCCGTGCCTCCGCGTCCTCCGTGTTGAAAAGCAGCGACTCGTCAGTTGGCGCGGCGCGCCCTCGCCGTCTCGGCGAGCAGCACCAGGAACCGCCCGGCCACGTAGCGCCGGCCGACCTCATTCAGGTGGCCGCCGTCGTAGGTGTACTCGGGCGCGAGCGCGAACACGGTCTGGCCGCCGTGCATGAACGAGACGCGGCTCCCATCGGTGCGCGTGGACTCGATCGCCGCCACGTCGAACACCGGCTGCTTGCCGCCGTACTCCGCGCGCAGCATCTCGTTGTATTGCTGCCGCTTCGTGTTGTCGGCATAGCCGCCAATGGCGCGGCCGAGCAGGTTCTTCACCGTCACTTTCCAGCCGGTCTGAATCACTCGCAAGGGCATCGTCATGTGGACGAACGTCGTCTTCGGGTGCCGGGCCTGGAGGCCGGTCATCGCCTGGCGATAGTGGTCGAACACCACCTTCATGTCGGTCTGGGGATTGGCGTCGATGTAGCAGAACTTCAGCATCGCGATGTCGGGCGCCGCGCCGCCGGCCTCGTCGACGAACTTCACGAAGTGGTCGACCTTCGTGAGCGGTTCTTCGTTTTTCCCAGCGGCGAAGTGAACGAAGGAGGGTGATGCGACCGGCGTCGGCGACAGCACGACGTTCAGCTTCAGGGCCGGGACGTCCTTGGCGATGTCGGCCACGCCCGTCAGCATGTCCATGCCGACCGACTGGTGCCCGAACGCGATCCGTAGCGCCGCGAGCCGGTTCCAGTCCTCCGCCGGAATCCTACTGACGATGTCGGTCTGGGATGGTGCAGGTGCCACGCGGTCTCCTCCACAGGCGGACGCCAGCACGGCCACGCCCGTCAGCAACAGGGAAAAGTATTTGGGGTTCATCGGATCTTGCTAGCGCAGCGCCGCGGCCCGAGCCTTGAGCGTGGCCGCGAGCGCGCGCAGCCGCGGTGCGTCCTGGCCTGATGCGGCGGCCGCATCGCTCTCGAGCTGGGTCGCGAGCGCGTCGAGCTGGATGAGCGCCGTGCCGGCCCGTCCGCGCTGGGCCTTCTCCACGCGATCCATTGCCGCGAGCACGGCCGCCGCGCGCGCCGCGTCGATGCCCTTCGTGCGATTGAGCTGATCGATGTACGCGCGCGCCACCACCGCGTTGGCCGGCCAGACGATTTTCGGCTGGTGCTGCGCGTTGAACTCGTCGAGGCGAATCAGATTCGCCGCATCCAGCTCGTTCTTCGACAGGAACTCGCTGGGCAGGAGCCGGAACACATCCAGGCCGCGCATGATCTCCGAGCCGTAGATGTAGCCGTTGTACCAGTACGTCGACCAGTAGCCGGCGACGAGCATGCGGGTGGCGTCCACCGGCCCGCGGTCGAAGTACGCGATCTCGACGGGATTGGCCGAGTCCGTGAAGTCAAACATCGACAGCCCGCCCTGATACCACGCCTGCACCTTGATGTCGCGGCCGGGGACGGGCACGAGCGAGCCGTTGTGCGCGACGCAGTTTTCCTGGTCGGTCTGCGGCGCCGGCATCTTGTAGTAGCTCGCGAACTTCATCTGGCGGTCCACGATGTCGAAGATGGCATCGGCGCCCCACGAGAGCTTGTCGGTCGCGCGGCACCGCGGCGACGTGCCGCCGCCCCACTCGTCCGTGAAGATGACCTTCGTGCCGTCGTTGTTGAACGCGGCCGAGTGCCAGTAGGCGAAGCTCGGGTCGGTCACCGCGTCGATGCGCTTCGGATTGAACGGATCGGAGATGTCGAGCAGGATGCCGTTCCCCGAGCACGCGCCCGCCGCCAGCCCGACTTCCGGATACGCCGTGATGTCGTGGCACGAATTCGTCCCGCTCGTCCGCTGCGTGCCTTCGCCGTGCGCGCCGCCCGCCCAGAGGCCGGCGATCGCGCCCGAGTTCGCGTCCGCGAAGATGCGCGGGCGATTGACAACGCGCGCCCGCTCGGGTGCCGCAAGCGGCACCTGGATCACGTCGATGCTGAACAGCGCCGTGTTCGGATCGTCGCCCGGCTGGGCGCCCGAGCAGCCCGCAAGTTCCTGGACGTTGCGGACGCCGCCCGTCCCGGAGCCATAGATGTACAGGTTCGACGGGTCCTTCAGATCCCGCACGATCGTGTGCGTGTGCGATCCGCGGCACGTCTGGACCGCGGCGATCTGCCGCGGCTTGTTGATGTCCGTGATGTCGAAGATGCGCACGCCGCGGAACCGCTCGGCGCTGATCGGTCCCGGCACGCCCTGCGTGCCGCAGTCGAGACGGCCGCGCGTCTCCTCCACCGACATGAACAGCAGCCGGCCGTGGACCGAGACGTCGCCCTGCCCGCCCGGACACGGCATCGACACACGAACCCGTGTCTTTCTCGGGTCTTCGATGTCGAAGAAGTTCAGCCCGAAGAAGTTGCCGAGGAAGAGGTTCGGCCCTTTGAACGCCAGATCGGAGTTCGCGAACGCGAGCCCGCCGCGGCCGCCCGGATCGGCGAATTCACCGGGCCTCGGCACGTTGGTGACCAGTTCGATGTGCTTCGCCGCGACGCCCGCGTCCGTCAGGCCGGCTTTGAGGCCGACACGCGGGTCGTTGGACACGACGGCCGGAACCTGCCCGGCCGGCGGCGCGGCCGGCGGCGGCGTGGCCTGTTGGGCGCCGCTCTCGATGGACGCGACGAAGAGGCCGGCAGAAACACAGAGGGACCAGACGACGGCGTTCGTTCTCATTGTTTGCCCTTCAGCATTCCGCGCATGCGGAGAATCTCCATGCGCTGATCCCCGTCCACATGGGACGCAAAATCGAAGATCTGTGATTCGTGGGCCGCGCCGGGCGCGGCGAACAGGTCCGCCACCATGACGACCGCGCCCTCATGATGCCGGATCATTCCTTCGAGAAACAACCGGTCGAACACCTCGCCCTTGGCCGCCGCGAGCTCCGCCATTTGCTCCGCGGTGAGCATGCCGGGCATCAGCGTGGCGCCGGGCAGGTGGTGCGCGTGCTCGTTCGGCACCGCCAGGCCGCGCTCCTCGAGCCACCGCTTCATCATCTTGATCTCGTCGGCTTGCGAGACGTCGATCCGCTCGGCGAGCAGTTTCATATCCGCCCGGCTGGTCCGCGTGTAGAGCAGCGCCGTCATCTCGAGCGCCTGGGCGTGGTGCCCGATCATGCCCTGCATGAACTTCACGTCGGCGTCGGTGTGCTGAAATGTCGCAGGCTTGACGGCGGCACCGGCGGGGGCGATGCGGCTGCCTTCACCCGGCGCGCCGGGCCGGACGACGGCCGGTCCTGAGGCCGGCCCGGAGGCGACCGCCCTCGCGGCGCACGACGTCAACGCCGTGGCCGCGAGAACGAGCGCGGTGATCTCGATCGAGGTCTTCACTTCCCTTTCGCGGGCGGCGGCGGTGGCGGCGGCGCCGGGAGCTCCGAGACGAGCGAGTTCGTCGACTTCCACTTGCCGTCCGCGCCCTTCTTCGCCACGAGCATCCAGGCCCCCTTGTCCGAGGCGCCCGGCGGCAGACCCGCCATCGTGTAGGTACCGGCGACGACGGCGTGGGTCGCGTCAATCCATGTCACGTAGCCGGTCGTCGCGGTCAGGGTCAGCTTCAGTCCGGCCGCCTGGCGTTCCTTCATGCCGGCCTCATCCATCTGTTGAGCCGCCGCGCGGCCCTTGGTGTGGACGCCATCGGGCCCGATACTCTCGAAGTCGTCACTCGTATCCTGCTGGAGCGCCGCCGCGTCGTTGGCGTTGAAGGCCGCCGAGTACCTGCCCGCCATCCCCCGCAACGCCACTTCATCGTCGGCCGTGCCCTTCATCGGCGGAGGCGCGGGCGCACACGCCGCGATGGCCAACGCCGCAACCGCACCCAATACCCAAAGACTCTTTTTCATCGCGTGAATCCTCCAGAAACCGGTCGGCGGGAGCGAATCCGTCGGTCAGCCCGGTCGGGCTGACC
>JANOGJ010000228.1:0-8279 GCA_031405995.1 Acidobacteriota bacterium | reverse complement strand
CACGAATGCCGGTCGACTGATCGCAGATCCAAAGCTCCCGGCATTCGTGCGCCGGTTCCACTCGTCGGCGGGTGTGCCGCCGGGCTTCGGAGCACGTCTTCCTGCGCTCACCGACCTTCGTGTCCTTCGTTAGCCTCGTGGTTTCAGGTGGTCTTCTTCATGCTCTTCATGTTCTTCATGGTGAGATCTCTTGTGGACACGTTATCCGACGAACTTGTACCCCATCCCATGCAGGGTCAGTATGTATTGCGGGTGCTTGGCGTTCGGTTCGATCTTCTGTCTCAGCCACGCGACATGCACGTCGACCGTGCGCGTGGACGGCATCGAGTGATAGCCCCAGACTTCGTTCAGCAGTTCGTCGCGCGTGAGCGTCGCCTCGCGGTGCTCGATGAAGTACTTGAGCAGCAGGAACTCGCGCGCTGACAGCTCCACGGGCCGGCCGCCTCGCGTCACAACGGCCTTTCGGAAGTCCACGCCGATGTCGCCGAACGCGTACTGCGTGGCGCTCGTGCCGGCCGCGGCCGACGCGCGCCTGAGCTGCACCTCGATCCGCGCCGCCAGTTCAAGTAGATCAAACGGCTTGGTGAGGTAGTCGTCGGCGCCGAGCTTCAACCCGAGCACTTTGTCCACGACCTGTCCGCGCGCGGTCAGCATGATGATGGGCGTCGTCACCCCGCGCTGGCGCAGGTCCCGGCAGACGTCGAAGCCGCCCTTGCCCGGCAGCATCACGTCCAGCAGGATCACGTCCCACTTCTCGCGGCTGGCGCGCTCGAGGCCGGACGATCCGTCGAGCGAGGAGCCGACGTCGTAGCCCTCGCTTTTCAGGCGATCCGTGATCGTCAGCACCAGGCCAGGCTCGTCCTCGATGAGCAGGATGCGTCGGCGCGGTCCGGACGCGCGGGAGTCGCGATCGCGATCGGCCATGAATCAGGCGCCGGGGCCGGTGTCCGCCGCCGGTTCGAGCGGCTGCACGACGGTGTCGGCCGGCGCCGCCGGCAGGTGGATCGTGAACGACGTCCCCGCCCCGGGCGCGGACTTCACGGTCACCCGGCCTCCGTGGGCTTCGGCGATGCGCTTCACGAGGCTCAGGCCCAGGCCGCTGCCGTGGATCTGGCGCTCGGTCGCGTAGCGGCCGCGATAAAACGGCTCGAAGATGTGCGCCAGGTCTTCGGCGTCGATGCCGGGTCCCCGATCGCTCACGGCGATCTGCACTTCCTGCCGGCCCTTCGCCGCCCCGCCGATCACGTCCACACGCACAAAGCGCCCGGCGGCCGCGTACTTCAGCGCGTTCGTCAGCAGGTTGTGCAGCGCGCGCCGGATCGCGCCCTCGTCGGCCAGGACCGGCGGCACGCCGGCGGCCACGTTCGTGACCGTCTCGAACTCTTCCGCGTCGAAGAGCGCCGAGCAGGACGACACCACATCCGTCACCACACCGCCGACATCGACCGGGCGCGCCATCACGGGCCGGCGATCGCCTTCCAGGCCCGCGTACTCGAGCACCTGCTCGACCATGTCGGTCAGCCGGCGTCCTTCCGTCTCAATCAGATCGCCGTAGCGCTGCGCCTGCCCGGGTTCATGCACCACGCCGGCCGCGAGGTTCTGCGCCGCGGATCGAATCACCGCGAGCGGTGTCCGCAATTCGTGCGACACGGTGGCGACGAAGTCCATTTGCTGCGCGGCCAGCCGCTCCGACCGCCGCGCGTTGATCACGATGAGCCCGGCGCTGGCGGCGAGCACGGCCAGAATGCCGAAGCTCAGCCACAGGTTGCGCCGCCGCGCGGCCTCGACCGCCGCGTCGAGCGACCCGGCGCTGTGCTGCACCAGCACCCGCCAGTGGCCGCCGGGCGTCCGCATCATCACCGGTCCGCCCATCGCGCCGGCCGCCTGCGATCCGACCGCGATCGAAAACTCGCTCGTCACGTTCGGTACCGGCCGCACGATGCGCAGACCCGATTTCGCCCCCGCCGATCCGGCAGGCCCCGTCCACGTCACGGTCGCGTTGCGGAACGTCTCGGGCCGAACGCCGAAGAACGGCATCATCACGTCCGCGCGCGCCGGATCGAGCCGCACGCCAGGCGCCAGGTTGCGCGACACGAACGGCTCGGACCTGGCGTCGACGACCGAGACGCGGTACGCCATCGATCCGGACTCGCTGAAGTGCCGCGTGACAAGCGCCGGAACCAGCTCGTCCCTGATGTACCTGTCGTCGAGCTCCGCGATGACGTGGCTGTGGCTCATTCGCAGCGCCATCATGAACGTGTGGTCGGTGATCGGCGTTCGCGGGATCTCCATTCGTGGCAGGACGACGTCCGGCAGGATCGGGAGCGAGATCACGATCGCCGGCACCTCGATCACGACAGGCGTGCTCGTGAAGGTGATCATGCGGTTCGCGCCGCTTCCGGCCGAGGGCGCTTCGTCCACATCGCCGGACAGGCGACGGCGGACCGGTTCAAGCGCCGACGGCCACTCCGTCGGGGTGAATGTCTTCGTATCCGGGCCGTACCGGAAAAGCGCGAAGCCTCGTTCGTTCGCTTTTACGTAGTACACCGCCTTGACGATGGCGGGCGTCGTGGTGGAGGCGAGCCATTGGTCGTAGCGATGCACGAACGGCTCGGGCCGGGCGGGATCGAAAGGCGTCGATCCCAGCTGCAGGGTCTGGTGGATCCGCGTGATCTCGCGGTCGAAGTCCTCGGCGAACTCGCGCGCGCGCCGGTCGAGCGATTCGCGCAGCTGATCGCGCTCGGCCTGGCTCACCTGGCCGAGCCAGCGGTACTGCAGCGTGCCGAGCGTCGCGACGAGCGCCAGCAGCGCAAGAGGGGCGAGGAGTCCCTTGAAGAGCCTTCTCGAGCGCATGAACCGGAGTGTAGCACGCGAAAAAATGCTTTTACGTTCTTAACAATCTCTTAGCGATCTCTTAACCATCGCGATGCGACCGGTCCGTACGATCGACTCGTCTAAGCAAGCGAACCAGTGGAGGAACCATGTCAAACGGATTTCTGAAACGCACCATGCAGGCCGCCGTCGTCGTCCTGTTCGCGACCGAAGCGCTCGTCATCGGCCAGGGCGCCGACATCGCCAAGATCCTCGCCGACACGCGCCAGGCGCTCGGCGGCGACAAGCTCGCCGGTGTGACGTCGCTCTCGGCGGTGGGCCGATCGCAGCGGACGCGGCCCGACGGCACGACGTCTGAAAACGCATTCGAGCTGCTCATGGAGCTGCCCGACAAGTTCATGAAGCGCGATGTCGTGATGGCGATGGGCTCCACGAGCATCTATCGCATGTCGGGCTTCAACGGCGAAGGTCTCATCAACGAGGTGGACGCTCCGCCCCAGTTGAGCGCGGGCGGCGGCATGATGATTCGGATGGCGCCCGGGGGCGGCGGTGCGTCCGGCGCGGCGGCCACGCCGGAACAGGCCGCCGAGAACAACAAGCGGATGCTCACGGCCAACAAGCAGGAATTCGCGCGGATCGCGCTCGGCATGTTCGCCAACTCCTACCCGTCCTATCCCATGCACTTCACGTACGCCGGCCAGGCCGAAGCAGCCGAGGGCAAGGCGCACGTCGTCGAGGTGCGCGGCGACGGCGGCTTCGTCGCCAAGCTCTTCCTCGATACGAAGACCAACCTTCCCCTGATGTTGAGCTGGATGGACAAGGAGCCGCTGCAGGTGACCATGGGCGGAGGACCGGGCCGGTCGATGACGTCGAGCGGCGGCGGGGGCGGCATGCAGGTGATGTCGCACACCATGGCTGGCGCCGGCGGCGGCGCGCGCCCGTCCCAGGCCGAGATGGACAAGATGCAGAAGGATATGGACGCCGCGACGAAGGAGGCCGAGGCCAAGCGGCGCGTCGTCGAGTACCGCCTGTTCTACGCCGACTATCAGACGTTCAGCGGCGTGAAGCTGCCGACGCGCATCCAGCGCATGATCGACGGCACGCCGACCGACGAGCTGGCGTTCGACAAAATCCAGATCAACGCCAAGATCGATCCCAAGAAGTTCACCCCGACCCCGGCGGGGAAGTAGGACGTCATGTCGAGTCGTCAACATCTGCTCTCGCTCTGCTTCGCCGTCGGCGCGGTGATCGCGCTGACAGCCGGCGTGCGAACGGAGGCCGCGTCCATGGAGGCCGGCGTGCCAATGGAGGCCGGCGTGCCAATGGAGGCCGGGTCTTTAGACCCGGCTCAGCAGCCCGCACGCGGCCGGCTGCAGGTCACCGTCACGGACCCGAGCGGCGCCGTGATTCCCGGCGCCAAGGTCATCGTCGTCAGTGAAGACGACGGGGTCCGCGCGCCGTCAGCGGAGCCGGTGTTGACGACTCCACAAGGCGTGGCGGCGCTTGAGAACCTGCCGCCCGGTCGGTACACGATCCAGGCGGAGTTTCCGGGGTTCGAGATCGTCCAGGTGCGCGACTTCCGCGTGCGGGCGGGCGAGAACCGGCGGTCCGTGACGCTGCCGATCAGGAGAGTGGCTGAAGAGGTGACGGTCGGCCGCGACGGGCGGGCGGCGTCGCTCGATCCACAGGGCGCGGCGTTCTCGACGATCCTCACGCGCGAGCAGATCGCGGCCTTGCCGGACGATCCGGACCAGATGGCGCAGGTGCTGCAGGCGATGGCGCCGCCCGGCGCGACGATTCGTGTGGACGGGTTTACGGGCGGGCGGCTGCCGCCGAAGTCGCAGATCCGGTCGATCCGGCTGCCGCGCATGGATCAGTACGCCGCGCAGAACCACGGCGGAATGGGCGGGATGATGTTCATCGACATCATGACCCAGCCAGGCAACGGGCCCATTCGCGGGTCGGTGGACTTCACGTTCCGCGACGACGCGCTGAATGCGCGCAATCCGTTCACGCCGGTCAAGGGCGCCGAGCAGCTCAAGCAGGGCGGTCTCTCGATGTCGGGCACGGTCGTGCCGAACAAGTCGTCGTTCTCGTTCAACGGGCAGACCGCGCGTCAGTTCGATTCGACCAACCTGTTCGCGGCGCTGCCGGGGGCGACCGAAGCGCGCGCGATCGGGCAGCCGACGGAGCGCAGCAACCTGATGGCGCGATTCGATCAAGCCACGACGAAGGATCGGACGCTCCGGCTCAGCTTCATGCGGTCGGCGTTCGACCGGAGCAACCTGGGCGTCGGCGGGTTCGACCTGTCGGAGCGCGGGTACCGGACGTCGAGCGCGGAGAACATCCTGCGCGTGTCCGAAAACGGGCCGATTGGCCGGCAGGTGTTCCTGGAGTCGCGCCTGCAGGTGCGCTGGACGCGGACGGAAGACGAGTCCAACCTGGAAGGGGCGACGATTCGCGTGCTCGACGCGTTCACGAGCGGCGGCGCCCAGCGATCGGGCGGCCGGCGCGTGCTCGATTTCGAAGCGGCGTCCGACCTGGACTTCGTGCGCGGCGCACATTCGCTCCGCACGGGCATCCTGCTCGAGGGCGGGCGCTATCGGTCCAATGACTTCTCCAACTACTTCGGCACCTACACGTTCGCCAGCCTGGCCGACTACGCGGCCCTACGCGCGCTGAGCTACACGCGCCGCATCGGCGACCCGAACGTGCGGTACTCGAACGTCCAGCTCGGCCTTTACCTGCAGGACGACTACCGCATCGCGCGCAGCCTGCTCCTTTCGTATGGCGTGCGTTACGAAGCGCAGACGTTGATCAAGGATCAGCAGAACGTCCAGCCGCGCGCGAGCCTCGCGTGGTCGCCGCTGAAGAGCGGCAAGACGACGGTGCGGGCGAATGTGGGGTACTTCACGGACTGGCTGGGCACCGGTATCTACGAGCAAACGCAGCGCATCGACGGGTTCCGGCAGCAGGAGCTGAACATCCTCAATCCGAGCTATCCGGATCCGGGTGTGGCCGGCATGACGCCGCCGACGAACCGGTACCTTCTCTCAGATGCGCTGGTGCTGCCGGAAAGCGCGAGCGTGAACGTGGGCCTCGACCAGGCGATCACGCCGAGCTTCCGCGTGAGCACGACGTACACGTACCGTCGCGGCTTCAAGTCGTTGCGCGGGCAGAACCTCAACGCGCGCGTGGACGGCGTCCGTCCCGATCCGCTGTTCAGCAACGTGATTGAAGTCGTCGGCGACGCCGAAGCGCGTACACATGCATTCGGCTTCAACGCGTCGATGATCAAGCTGAACTGGCACAGCCTGTTCCTGCATGGCAATTACTCGATCACGTCCAGCGAGACGAACAGCACGGGCGCGTTGTCGCCCCCGTCTGGCGGCGACGACTTGTCGGTCGAGTGGGCGCAGACGCAGCCGCGGCACCGGGTCGGGGGGATGGTCAGCCTGTCGCCCATCCGGAATCTCAACGTGAGCGTCAACGCACGGGCGCAGTCGGGGATGCCGTACAACATCACGACCGGGTTCGACGCCAACGGCGACGGCCTGTTCACGGATCGGCCGGCGGGCACGGCGCGCAACACCGCGCGGACAGCGGCGCAGTGGGATGTGGGCGGCCGCGTGTCGTACGCCATCGGCTTCGGCACACCGCGGCGCGCCGGCGGCGGCTCGGGCGGTGGCCAGGCAATCGTGATCGGCGGCGGTGGCGGCATGCAGGGCGGCTTCGGCCCTTCGACAGGCTCAGGCCAGGGCGGCGGCTCGGCCGAAAAGCGCTACCGCGTCGAGTTCTACGCCTCGGCGCAGAACGCGACGAACCACAAGAACTACGTCGGCTACAGCGGCGTCATGACGTCGCAGTTCTTCGGCCAGGCGACGGGCGTCATGAACCCGCGCAAGGCGGAGCTCGGCGTCAGATTCGGGTTCTAAGTCGCCAACGGCTCCACGCCGTCGGGTCGCTCGTAGTCGGCCCCAACGAACACCCGTCGCGCCGACGGCATGGCTGTGATAATGTGTAACTGTGAAGAACATCACAGTATCTGTGCCCGATGACGTCTACCGCCTGGCCCGGATCAGGGCGGCTGAACAGGAGTCCTCGGTCAGCGCCCTGGTCCGCGGGTTCCTGACCCAACTGTCCGCCGGGGAGTCGGATTTCGACCGGCGGCGACGCCTGCAGGACGAGGTGCTCGGGACGGTGACCGGATTCCGCGGCGGCGCCCGTCTCACTCGCGAGAAAGTGCACAGCCGCCGTGCGGTTCGTTGACGCGAACATCTTGCTGTACGCGGTCGGCACGGCGCCTGGCGAGGCTGACAAGGCCGCCCGGGCCCGCCATCTGCTGGACCAGGCCGACCTCGCGATGTCCGTGCAGGTGCTGCAGGAGTTCTATGTGCAGGCCACCCGCCGGACCCGGCCCGATCGCCTGAGCCACGACCAGGCCTCCGCGCTCATTGAATCGTGGTTGCGCTTCACGGTTGGGGAGATGACGGTCGCGATCATGCAGGCCGCGCTCGCGGCGACCACTCGCTACCGCCTGAACTATTGGGACGCGGCGATCATCGAGAGCGCGCGCGCATTAGGTTGCGAGACGCTGCTGTCCGAGGACTTCTCACACGGCCGCGACTACGACGGGGTCAGAGTGCGTGACCCGTTTGGCCGCACCTGATGGGCGCGCTCGGCCTCGAGGGTGTTCCGGGACGACTAAGTAGTCTCCCGGGTCGCTTGGCCGCCGGAAAGCTCGCGGGCGCCCTCTGCGTGACCGCGCCCGTCGCCGCCCATTCCGTGCCGCGCTGGAAGGTGACGACGAAGTCTGTCGAGCTGAGGGCGGTGACGTCGTGGCCCCAGGTCGTGTGGAAGATGCGTCCCTTGCCGTACGAGAGCACCATCAACTGCGGCTCGTCTCGGCCGCTGCCAGCATTGGCGGGATCCGAGTAGGCCGTCGCCAGCACGGTCATGTTCCTGCCGGGACCGCGGAGGTGCGCGTAGAGCTCGTCGGCGCCGTGCATCCAGACCGGCGGTAAACCTTTCACGATCGGATGATTCGAGTCGCGGACGGAGACCTGGAACGGGATGCGCTTGCCGTGGCTGCCGGCGGCGCCAGGTGAACCGTCCGAGACAAGCCTGCCGTCCCGGTAGTACCAATACGGACCCGCGCGCTCCGTCCGGCCGCGCCAGCCGCCGACGCCCATCATTTCGTTGTACGCCGGCCAGCCGGGAAACGCATTGTCGGCGGCGTGCACGGCGACGACACCCCCACCGCCCGCCACGTACTGTTCGAACGACGACCTGAGCGCCGTGGGCCAGCGTTCGTCCGGGGCGTCGTAATTCAGGACGACCACCTGGTAGCGCGCGAAGTCCGGCCGAAACGCGCTTGCATCCGCGCCGGCCGGCGGCGCGGTGACGACGGTCACGGCAAAGAGCTTCGTCTCGTCCAGCGTCGCCTT
>JANOGJ010000224.1:0-3761 GCA_031405995.1 Acidobacteriota bacterium | reverse complement strand
GGCGATCCCCTGGCGCGCATCGCCAATGTCGGCGCCGTCCGGTGGGTGGTGTCGAAAGGACGGCTCTACGATTCGGCAACACTCTGGCGCGCGGCCGGCTTCATGCCCAACATCTCGCGGACTTCCTCGCCGTCGATGACTTCCTTCTCGAGGAGACGTTCCGACAACTGATCGAGCGCCACGCGCCGCTCGGTCAGGACACGAAGCGCCTCGTCCCCGGCGGCGGCGACAAGGCGCTTGACCTCCGCGTCGATCAGTTGCGCGGTGTCCTCGGCATGGGCGCTGCGTTCGCCGAACATGGGCGTATCCATGAACGCGTTCCGCCGGCGTCCCTCGTGATTGACGGGCCCGATCTTCTCGCTCATCCCGTACTCCGTGACCATCGCCCGCGCGATGTCGGTGGCGCGCTGGATGTCGTTCTGCGCGCCGGTCCAGGCTTCGCCGAAGACGAGGCGTTCGGCGGCGCGTCCGCCCAGGAGCACGGCCAACTGGTTCGTCAGGTCGCTCTGGGAGACGAGGTAGCGCTCTTCGAGCGGCAGTTGCAGCACGTAGCCGAGCGCGGCAAAGCCGCGCTGCACGATCGAGATCTTGTGCACGGGATCGAGGTTCGGGAGCACGCTCGCCACAATCGCGTGGCCGCACTCGTGGTAGGCCACGATGCGGCGCTCGTGCATGCTCATGGCACGCTTCTTCTCGAGCCCGGCGACGATGCGCTCGACGGCCGCCTCGAAGTCGCCCTTATCGACGGCGGTCTTGTCACGACGAGCCGCGAGCAGCGTCGCTTCGTTCACCAGGTTCGCGAGGTCCGCGCCCGCGAACCCCGCGGTGCGCGCCGCGATCACCCGCAGATCCACGTCCGGGCCGAGCGTCACCGCCCTGACGTGGATCTTCAGGATCGCCTCGCGTCCCTTGACGTCCGGCTTGTCGACGAGCACCTGGCGATCGAACCGGCCCGGGCGGAGCAACGCCGGGTCGAGCACCTCCGGCCGGTTGGTCGCGCCCATGATGATGACGCCCTTCTTCGAGTCGAAGCCGTCCATCTCGGCGAGGAGCTGATTGAGCGTCTGCTCCCGCTCCTCGTGGCCGCCCATGGGCCCCTGGATGCGAACCTTGCCGACGGCGTCCAGCTCGTCGATGAACACGATGCTGGGCGCCTTGGCCTCGGCCTGCCGAAACAGATCGCGCACACGCGCGGCGCCGACGCCGACGAACATCTCGACGAACTCGGACCCGCTCAGGCTGAAGAAAGGCACGCCGGCCTCGCCGGCCACCGCGCGCGCCAGCAGCGTCTTGCCCGTGCCGGGCGGGCCGACCAGGAGCACGCCCTTCGGAATCCGTCCGCCGATCGTCGTGTACTTCTTCGGCGTCTTCAGGAACTCGACAATCTCGCGCAGCTCCTCCTCCGCCTCGTCCACGCCCGCGACGTCCGAGAACTTCACCTTCACGCTGTCCTCGGCGTAGTTCTTCGCGCGGCTGCGCGCGAACGACATGACGCCGCCGGCGTCGCCGCCCATGCGTCGGAACACGATCGACATGATCGCGATGATGAGGACCACGGGGAGCAACCACGTGAGCATTTCCATGAAGCGGCTCGGCAGCTCGCCCTGGAAGAGCACCTTCTTGCCCGTCAACTCCTCGACCAGCTTGGGATCGTCGACGCGGATCGTGGTGAACGCCTCCGTCTTGCCCGCGCCATCCTGGTACGTCCCCCGGATGTGCTCCGCGTCGATGACCACGTCGACCACCTGGCCTTGGGCCACGAGCGACTTGAACTCCGAGTACTGGAGCACCTTGCCCTGGCGGATTGTGCTGGTGACGACGTTCACGACCAGCAGGACGGCGAAGAGCGACAGGCCCAGCCAGAGGGGTGAAATACCCCAGGGGCCGGTCGGGCGCCGGCGGCCGGGTGGGTTCGTATCGGGTTTCGGTGTCATCGGGTCTCGGCCGCTCGGGCGTCGGCGCCGGCCGCGCGCGTGAGCACCACGCCACTCGCGCCTGCGTCAATGGTCACGGCGTCGCCTTCCTTGAACTCGCCCTGCAGCACCGCGAGCGCCAGAGGGTCGAGCACCCGCCGCTGAATCGTGCGTTTCAGCGGCCGGGCGCCGTACACCGGATCGTATCCTTCTTCCATGATCAAGTGGCGGGCCTTGTCGGTGAGCGCGACGCGGATCTTCCGGCCCTCGAGCCGCGTGACGAGCGCCGCGAGCTGGATGTCGATGATCTGCCGAATCTCCGCCCGGCCCAGGGCGTGGAAGAACACGATCTCGTCAACCCGGTTCAGGAACTCCGGCTTGAACTGCTGGCGGAGGGCATCGGTGAGCTGCCGGCGCAGCCCCTCGTCGAGGTCCACCTTTCCCGACAGGGCGCGCTCGGCGATGAGGTGGCTGCCGACGTTGGACGTCATGATGACGACGGCGTTCTTGAAGTCGACCGTGCGGCCCTTCCCGTCGGTGAGCCGCCCGTCGTCCAGCAGTTGCAGCATGACGTTGAGGACCTCCGGGTGCGCCTTCTCGATCTCGTCGAAGAGCACGACCGCGTACGGGCGTCGCCGGACGGCCTCGGTGAGCTGGCCCGCCTCTTCGTAGCCGACATAGCCCGGCGGCGCGCCGATGAGCCGCGAGACGGTGTGCTTCTCCTGGTACTCCGACATGTCGATGCGGGTCATCGCGTGCTCGTCGTCGAACAGAAACGCGGCCAGCGCCCGCGCGAGCTCGGTCTTGCCGACGCCCGTCGGCCCGAGAAAGATGAAGCTGCCGAGCGGGCGATTGGGATCCTGCAGGCCGGCGCGCGCGCGGCGGATCGCGTTGGCGACCGCGACGACGGCGTCGTGCTGGCCGACCACGCGCTGGTGCAGGCGCTCTTCCATCTTGACGAGCTTCTGGATCTCGCCTTCCAGCAGGCGCGACACGGGGATGTGCGTCCAGCGCGAGACGACCTCGGCGATGTCCTCCTCGTCCACTTGTTCCTTCAGCATCCGCGGCGACGAGACCTCTTCACCGGGCGTCTGCTCGTGATCGCGAATCCGGCGTTCGAGGTCCGGGATGCGGCCGTACTGGAGCTCGGACGCCTTGGCGTAATCGCCGCTGCGCTGGGCGCGGTCCCCCTCGAGCCGCAGGTGCTCGAGCTCCTCCTTCTGCGCGCGCACGCCCTGGATCGCGTCCTTTTCCTGCTGCCACTGGGCCGCCAGCGTCCCGCGCGTTTCCTTGAGGCCGGCCAGTTCTCTCTCGAGCTTCGCCAGGCGCTCGCGGGACGCCGCGTCGGATTCCTTTCGGAGCGCCTCGCGCTCGATCTCGAGCTGCATGATGCGGCGCTCCACCTCGTCGAGCTCCGCCGGCATCGAGTCGATCTCCATCCGCAGCCGCGACGCCGCCTCGTCGATGAGGTCGATCGCCTTGTCGGGCAGGAAGCGGTCGGCGATGTACCGGTGCGAGAGGACGGCGGCCGCGACGAGCGCCGAGTCCTTGTACTTCACGCCGTGATGGATCTCGTAGCGGTCGCGCAGGCCGCGCAGGATGCTGATCGTGTCCTCGACCGTCGGCTCGCCGACCTGCACCGGCTGGAACCGCCGCTCGAGCGCCGCGTCCTTCTCGATGTGCTTGCGGTATTCGTCGAGCGTCGTCGCACCGATGCAGTGCAGCTCGCCGCGCGCGAGCATCGGCTTGAGCATGTTGCCGGCGTCCATGGCCCCCTCGGCACCACCCCCGGCGCCCACGACGGTGTGCATCTCGTCGATGAACGTGATGACCTCGCCCTCGGAGTCG
>JANOGJ010000198.1:0-5448 GCA_031405995.1 Acidobacteriota bacterium | reverse complement strand
GGGAGCGCCCGCCATCGGTCCCGTGTAACCAGGAGGCGGTGGCAGCGCACCGAGCTTGCCGCAGCTGTTCGTCGGAGAGCTGAAGTCGAACTGCGAGCACGGGTCTTTCTGGACCGTGATGGTGCCGAGGCCGCTCTGTCCGCCGACGTAGATGAACCCGGTTTCCGGATCCACGGCGGCGCCGCCGTCGATGTTCACGCCGCCGCTCGCGCCCGGCGCGTACCACGAACAGCCCGGCGTCGGGCCGTCGCTTCGGGACGCGGGGATGTAGTACGGCCCCATGCGGCACTTCTTCGCGAGCGTCAGCGCCGCTTCCTTGATCGCCGGCGTGTAGTCGATGAGATCGGATTCCATCAGGCCCTGCTGCGAGTAGGGCGCCGGCTTGGTCGGAATCGGCTGCGTCGGCGACGTCACCTCGCCCGGCACGTCGCTCTGCAGTACGGGCTTCTCGACGATCGGCCAGATGGGCTCGCCCGTCGCGCGATCGAGGACATAGAGGAATCCCTGCTTCGTGGGCTGGGCGATGATCTTGCGCGCCTTCCCGTCCACGGTGACGTCGAGCAGGTTCGGCGCCATCGGCGTGTCGTAGTCCCAGATGTCGTGACGCACAAACTGGAAGTGCCACTTCCGTTTGCCCGTCTTCACGTCGATCGCCACGAGGCTGTTGCCGAAGAGGTTGTCGCCGGGCCGGTGCCCGCCGTATTCGTCCATCAGCGGCATCCCGACCGGGATGTACACGAGTCCGAGATCCGGGTCCGCCGAGTACGGCGCCCACGCGTCGTTCTTGCCGACACCCGGTGTGCCCGGCTTCGACCCTTTCTTCCAGGTCTCGGCGCCGAATTCACCCGGCTCGGGAATCAGGTTGAACTTCCAGATCTGCTTGCCGGTCCGGAGGTCGAACCCGCGGATGTAACCCGGCACGTTGTGCAGCTTCACCGGGAAGTACCCGTGAATCGACGAGTTCCCGACAACGATGACGTTGTTGACGACGATGGCCGGCGAGCTGGCGGCGATCTCGCCGTTGGCGGGATCCAGGCCAACCGAGCCGTCCGCGCCGGTCCTGGTCGTCTCGTTCCAGCCCTCGCCCGGCTTGGCTTTACGGAGCGGACGCGTGTCACTGATTTCCAGTGACAGCGCGTCGTCGACCGCCAGGGGCACAATCGAGAATCCGAGACCCTCTTCGAGATCGATCACGCCGTTCTTGCCGAACTTCGGATCGGGAATCCCTGTCTTCGCGTCGAGGAGCACCATGTGGTACCCCGGCGTGACCAGGATGATTCGCTCGTCGCGGCCGTCGGTCCAGTACGCAAGGCCGCGGCCCGCGAACTGGCGCGGCGCCTTCTGCCAGCGGATCCCCTCGTCGAGCCGGTACATCCAGAGCGTCTCTCCGGTGGCGGGATCAATCGCCGAGGCGACACGGCGGGTGGTCGCCACCGTGAACAGCCGGCCGTTGGCGTAGAGGGGCGTCGTCCGATAGTACTCGTCGGCGCCGAGGTTGCCGGCGCTCCACTGCCACGCGACGCGCAGCGACGCGAAGTTCGACGCGTTGATCTGGTCGAGCGGCGAGTACCGAGTGCCCCAGGCATCCGCGGCCCAGTAGCGCCATTCCCCCGGCGGGTTGCCGCGCACCAGATTCGCCTGCCCCTGAAGGGGCAAACCCCACACGAACAGCCCCCCGATGAGCGCGAACGCGCCCACCATCAACGCGCCGGCCGTGCGTCTTGCTGTCACTCGCGCCATCGTGTCGTCCCCCTCGCCTGCGGCGGTCCGCCCGCCTTCGGCGTCTCGAACTTGATCTTCTTCAACACGTCGATGTCGGCCGAAAGCTCGGTCTTGCCTTCCGGCAGGTTGTTCTTCTTCAGCAGGTACGCAATCACCTGCGCGTACTCAGCAAGTTCGAGGCTGCCCGGATCGTCCTTGGGCATCTTCTCGCTCATCTCCTCGAACAAGTCCGAGAGCGGCCGTCCGCCTCCCCACTTGTCGAGAAACGACTTGCCGACATACGTCCCGGCCGAGTGGCAGCCGACGCAGATGCTCATGTAGGTGTCTTCGCCGCGCGCGGCCTGCTTGTCCGTGTAGACGCCGCTGAGCGTCGACTCCGCGGCCAGCACGGCCGGCAGTGGCGTCGCGGCCTGCGCGACGACGCGAACCCCAAGTGCCGCAAGGGGCACCAGCGCCGACGCCAGGATTCGTCGCCGAATTCTCATGCCGAACGGGCAAACAGTAGCACGGGGCCCGCTCTCGCGGAACAACCCGGGTCCCGATCCCGTCTATTCGGACAGCTAGTGCGCGATACACAGTAGTATGCTTCCTGGCAGGAGGAGCGGCCCGTGGCGCCCACCGAGTCTCATGATTGGACGTCCCAGCTGCGCCGCGGCGTCCTCGAGCTCTGCATCCTTGAAGTGCTCCGGCGGGACGCCAGCTACGGCTACGAAATCGTCACCACGCTCGAACGCCTGGGGCCGCTCGCCGCCGGAGAAAACACGGTCTATCCCCTGCTGCGCCGGCTCAAGTCCGACGGACTGCTCGAGACGTTCTCGCGTGAATCGCCGGCCGGACCACCCCGGCAGTACTACCGGCTGACCGCCGAGGGGCCGGCGCCGTCTGGCGGCGCTCGAGAAGGAGTGGAAGGCGATGGTGGACGCTGTCGATCGCTGCATGGAACAAGGAGGCGTGTCGTGACCGAACAGCACCCGTTGGTGGATCGCTACCTCGCCCGCCTCGACGAAGGCCTCGGCAGCCTGCCGGCCGCCGAGCGCACGGAGGTCGGACAGGAGATCCGCAACCACATCGCGGAGGCGGTGGCCGCGGGCAAGCCGATCGACGCGGTCCTCGAATCACTCGGGTCAGCCGACGCGCTCGCGCGAGGCTACGCGGTGGAACTGCTGCTGCATCCACGCAAGGCCGCGCGCGCCGAGCCCACGTCCGGGCGGTTCTTCAAGCTCATCGGCCTCATCGCCATCGTCAGCATCCCCACGTTCGTCATTGTCGTGACCCTCGTGGCGATCGGCGTCTCGTTCCTGGCTTCGGGCGTGGCGGTGTTCGTGGCGGGCGTGATGGGGGTGTCGGGCGCGCTGCCCTACTGGGTGGAAATGGACGTCGACCCCGTTCTCGCGATCATCGCGGGGCCGCCGCTCGTGATCCTCGGCATCGCGGCCATCGTGGCGCTGGTGTGGTACATCAAGTTCCTGGCGAGGACGGTGCGCGCGGTGCTGCCGGGGAAAGGCTAAGGGATCGTACCTCGATCTGTGGAAAACTCAGATCGAGGTACGACCCCTTATGATGGACACCATGAACCCCACACGACGCTGGCACCTGCACCGAGCGGCGAAGCTTGCCGTCCTCGCGCTCACCGTGGTCACGCTCGGTTCGGCGGCGTGCGCGGTCGCCATCAACCGGGTTCTGAGCGACCCGAGCCGCTATCGGGATCGCGAAGTCAAGGTCTCGGGCGAGGTCCTCGACAGCTTCTCCGTGGGGTCGCGCGGGGCGTATCGGCTGCGGGACGGATCCGGCGAGCTCTGGGTGGTCTCGGACCGCGGTGTGCCGCGGACCGGAGCCCGGGTGAAGGTCACCGGCACCATCCGAGAGGGATTCAATCTCGGGCCTCTCGCCGGGCGGCTGCCGGTGGGACTGGGTTCAGGACTGGTGTTGGTCGAGCGGTCACATAGCGCGAGGTGAAAGAGCTGGTTCAGCGTTCAGGGTTCAGGGTTCGGGCGTTCAGAACCCTGAACTATGAACCCTGAACCTTGCTCTTCTTCGGCCGATACACATGCGTCGAGTGGCCGAAGAACACCTCGGCCGCTTCCATCAGCGTCTCCGACAGCGTCGGGTGCGGATGGATGCTCAGCGCGAGGTCGGTCGCGAGCGCGCCCATCTCGACCGCGAGCACGCCCTCCGCGATGAGCTCGCCGGCGCCGGCGCCGACGATGCCGACGCCCAACACGCGTTCGGTTTCCGGATCGATCACGAGCTTGGTTGAGCCGTCGGGCCGGTCGATGGCCTGAGCGCGGCCGAGCGCGGCCCACGGGAATCGGGCGACTTCGACCGTGCGGCCCTGGCGAGCGGCCTCGGTCTCGGTCAGCCCGCACCAGGCGACCTCGGGGTCCGTGAAGACCACGGCTGGAATCGCCTGCGGCTCGAACGCGACCTTCTTGCCGAGCGCGGCCTCCACGGCGACCCGCGCTTCATGCGACGCCTTGTGCGCGAGCATCGGCTCGCCGACCACGTCGCCGATCGCGAAGATGTTGGGTGCGGCCGTCCGCATCGCGCGATCGACCTGGATGAAACCTCGTTCCCCGACCACCACACCGGTTTTCTCGAGGCCGTCGATCGCCGAGTTCGGCTTGCGGCCGACCGAGACGAGCACGCGGTCGAACGTCTGCTCGCGGTCCGCCTCGGTCAGGGCCCCCTGCCCCGAGCCAGTCGAGGGGTCGAAGCGCACTTTCACGCCGGCGCCGGCTTCCGTCGTGCCGACGACACGCGTGCCGAGCAGCACCCGGGCGAGCACCTGCTCCATCCGTCTCGCGAGGATCGTGACCAGATCGCGATCGGCGCCCGGCAGGAGCCCCGGCGTCATCTCCACGACGGTGACCTTGCTGCCAAGCGCGGCGTAGACCGATCCCATCTCGAGGCCGATGTACCCGCCGCCAACCACGAGGAGGGACTTCGGCACGTCGGGAAGGTCCAGCGCGCCGGTCGAGTCCATGACGCGCGGGCTGTCGATCGAGAGGCCCGGCACGGTGGCGGGGCGCGATCCGGTCGCGATGATGGCGTGCTCGAACGCGAGCGTGTCCTGACCGCCCGCGGCGAGATCGATCCGAAGCGTCGTCGCGTCCGCGAACGACGCCCGTCCCTGGATGTAGGTAATCTTGCGCTGCTTCGAGAGCTGCCCGAGCCCGGCGGTGAGCTTCTGCACGACGCCGGCCTTGAACGCGCGCAGCTTCTCCAGATCGATCCTGGGTTCGCCGTACGTGATGCCCCACGCCGAGGCGTGCTTCGCCTCCCCGATGAGCTTGGCGACGTGCAGCAGCGCCTTCGACGGGATGCAGCCGACGTAGAGGCACACGCCGCCCGGGTTGGGCTGCGTATCGACGAGCGCGACCTGCATGCCGAGGTCGGCCGCATGGAACGCCGCGGCGTAGCCGCCGGGGCCCGCACCGATGACCACTAGCTGGACAAGAGACATAGACAGGACACTGACGCTAGTTAACTTAGAACTTGGAACTTAGAACTCAGAACTAAGTGCATGGTTCAGGGTTCACGATTCAGGGTTCTGGCCTTAAGTTCTGAGTTTTGAGTTCTGAGTTCTCAGTTTCACAAATACATGCTCAACGGCTGTTCCAACGCGTCTGCCACAAAGCGCAGGAACCGCGCGGCGTCGGCGCCGTCGATGACCCGGTGGTCGTAGGAGAGCGACAGCGGCAGCATCTGGCGCGGCACGAATTTGCC
>JANOGJ010000193.1:0-2782 GCA_031405995.1 Acidobacteriota bacterium | reverse complement strand
GATCGGTCGGCGCGAGTGGCGACCTGGCGCCGCTCGCGCACCTGGCGCTGGTCCTGGTCGGTGAGGGAGAAACAACGACTCCCGGAGTCTTGAAACGCGCCGGTCTCAAGCCCGTGATTCTCGCCCCCAAGGAAGGCCTCGCGCTCATCAACGGCACCCAGGCGAGCACCGCCGTGCTGGCGCTGGCCGTGCTCGCCGCCGCCCGTCTCGCGCGCGCCGCGGACATCGCGGCCGCGATCTCCATCGACGCCTTGCGCGGCTCCTTTCACCCCTTCGAAGCCCGGATCCACGCCGCCCGGCCGGTTCCGGGCCAGCTGGCGTCGGCCGCGAACCTCTGGCGGCTGGGCCAGGACAGCGCCATCAACCGGTCGCACGCGCAGTGCGGCCGCGTCCAGGACGCCTACGCCCTCCGCTGCGCGCCGCAGGTGCATGGCTCGGCCCGGGAAGCCATCGGCTTCGCGCGCCGGCTCGCCGAAATCGAGGCCAATGCGGCGACCGACAACCCCATGGTCTTCGCCGACGGAGGCGACATCGTCTCCGGCGGCAACTTCCACGGCGCGCCGATCGCGCTGGCCGCCGACACGCTCGCGATTGGCGTCGCCCAGCTCGCGACGATCAGCGAGCGCCGGACCGACCGGCTCATGTCCCCGGCCGAAAGCGGGCTGCCGGCGTTTCTTTCGCGCGATTCCGGCCTCCATTCCGGACGGATGATGGCGCACGTCACGGCCGCGGCCCTGACGGCGGAGATCAAGACCCTGGCCCACCCGGCGGCCTCGGACACGATCCCGACGTCGGCCGGGCGCGAGGATCACGTCAGCATGTGCATGGGCGCCGCGCTGAAGGCGGCCCGGGCCGTTGAGCTGCTGGCCTCAGTCCTCGCGATCGAACTGCTCGCGGGCTGCCAGGCCGTGGACCTCCTCGCGCCGCTCACGACCTCCGACCCGCTCGAACGCGTGCGCGCGGCGATTCGCCGCCTCGTCCCGACGCTGCACGACGACCGCCCGCCGGGCCCGGACATCACGACGATTACCGGCCTGCTGGTCGACGGCGCGATCGAACGCGCCTGTAACCTCGATCTCCAATGACTCGTCACTTGTCAATCATTGACAGTCGCGGACACCGTCTTTAGAGTGGCGGCTTCACCATCCGTCCAAGACGTCCGCTGATCTCGCCATGACTACTGCGACGCGCACGGTTCGAGCTCCCCGCGGCACGACACGCTCGTGCAAGGGCTGGCCTCAGGAAGCCGCGCTCCGCATGCTCATGAACAACCTCGACCCGGACGTCGCCGAGCGGCCCGACGATCTCGTCGTGTACGGCGGATCGGGGCGCGCCGCGCGCAGCTGGCCCGCCTTCGACGCCATCGTCCGCTCCCTCCGCGAGCTGGAGGACGACGAGACGCTCGTCGTGCAGTCGGGCAAGCCCGTCGCCGTGCTCCGCACGCACCGCTGGGCGCCGCGGGTGATCATCGCCAACGCGCTCCTCGTGCCCGCGTGGGCCAACTGGGCGACGTTCCGCGACCTCGAAGATCGCGGCTTGACCATGTACGGCCAGATGACGGCCGGCTCGTGGATCTACATCGGGACTCAAGGCATCCTTCAGGGCACCTACGAAACGCTCGCGGCCGTCGCTCGTCGCCGGTTCAGCGGCACGCTCCGCGGCACGCTCACCGTGACGGCCGGCCTCGGCGGCATGGGCGGCGCCCAGCCCCTGGCCGTGACCATGAACGACGGTGTCGCGCTGGTGATCGAGGTCGATCCGGCCCGGATTGCCCGCCGAATCGCCACGAAATACCTCGACGAGACCGCCGGCTCGCTCGACGAGGCGCTGGATCGCGCGGCCGACTACCGGGCGCGCGGCGTGGCCCGCTCGATCGGCCTCGAGGGCAACGCGGCCGACGTGTTGCCGGCTCTCGTCACGCGCGGCGTCACCCCTGACGTGCTCACCGACCAGACGTCGGCGCATGACGCGCTCGACGGCTACGTCCCGAACGGCCTGACGTTCGCCGAGGCGGTCCGGTTGCGCGCGGCGGCGCCCGCCGACTACACAGCCCGCTCGATGCGCGCCATGGCCGACCACGTGCGCGCCATGCTGGCGCTCCAGGCGCGCGGCGCCGTGACGTTCGACTACGGCAACAACATTCGCGCGCAGGCGCAACAGGCCGGCGTCGCCAATGCGTTCGACATCCCGGGCTTCGTCCCCGAGTACGTGCGCCCGCTCTTCTGCGAAGGCAAGGGTCCGTTCCGGTGGGCGGCGCTCTCGGGCGATCCCGAGGACATCCGCGTCACGGACCGGCTCGCGCTCGAGATGTTCGCCGGCGACGACGCGCTGTGCCGGTGGATCCGGCTGGCGGGCGAACGCGTGGCGTTTCAGGGACTGCCGGCCCGGATCTTCTGGCTCGGCCTCGGCGACCGCGCGCGCTTCGGCCTCGCGTTGAACGCGCTCGTGCGCGACGGCCGCGTCAAGGCGCCGATCGTCATCGGCCGCGATCACCTCGACACGGGATCCGTCGCGTCGCCGAATCGCGAGACGGAAGGCATGCGCGACGGCAGCGACGCGATCACCGACTGGCCGGTGTTGAACGCGCTGCTCAACACGGCGTCCGGCGCCACGTGGGTGTCGGTGCACCACGGCGGCGGCGTCGGCATCGGCTATTCGATTCACGCGGGAATGGTGATCGTGGCGGACGGGACGCGCGAGGCCGACGAGCGGCTGCAGCGCGTGCTCACGTGCGATCCGGGCATGGGTGTGGTGCGGCACGCCGATGCGGGATATCCCGAAG
>JANOGJ010000177.1:0-6203 GCA_031405995.1 Acidobacteriota bacterium | reverse complement strand
CGGTGCCCGGCTGCACGTTGACGTTCGTCGAGACGATCTGATTCGGAAAGTCGTTTGCCCGCTGGTAGCCGATCGCGCTCACCCCCAGCGCGCCGACCGCGCCACGCTGCTGCCCCTGCGTGTAGGCCCCGCCCGGCGCACCGGACGAGAGCACGAACTTGCCCTTGACGTCCTTGCCCTCGAAGTCCTCGGCGCGCCCGAGGCCGACATCGACGAGGTCGCCCGTGACGTCGGCATTCGAGTTCAGCGACGCCAGCGACAGCGCGATGTCGAAGACGTCGAACAACTTGACCGCCCTGGGCGACGTCATCCACAGCTCGCCCTGGGTCGGCTGCCACGCCTGGTTCGGCTGGCCCGCCGCGTTCGTCTCACCGTACTTCTCAATCGAAACGTTGCTGTAGCCGTATTCCCGCGCGAACCGAGCCATGACCTCGCTCTCCCGGAAATGGCCTTCGTACTCCACGGGCGGCCGCACGCGCTGGTAGCCGACGAGCTCGAGCACGTGGTGCATCGCCCGCTCACCCGAGACTTCGTTGATGATGGCCGTCATCTGCTCCTGCGGCAGCAGCGTGCGGTCCTCCCGCTCCTGCGCCACCGGAACGGCCAGCGATAGGACTGCGAACGCCAGAATGACGACGAAGGTCTTTCTCATGCGGCCACCCTCGATTCGTGAAGTCCCGATGTGTACTATTTCGCGCCCTTGCGCTCGCCAGGCTTCCCTGCGGGCGGCACCGACTCTTGCCTGGAACTCTTCCCGCCTAGTTTCCAGGCTGGCCAGGTGGCCACCTGATCCGAAGTTCTCTGAACAAATTCCCAGTAGCTCTCTTGGCGGGGATTCTTTGTTGATTCGTTTGATTTTGATTTGGACATACGCAGCTATCCCATCTTGGCACGAATGATCGAAGTCGCGATCTGTTCGCGTTCTGAAAACGAAGTCGGCGGCATTGGCACTCGAGGTCTGGCCGTTGGACGATTGAACATGATCGGCTTTGTCCCGACCTTCCTTTCCAGCGGCCACCCAGAACTGACCCGCATTGAAAATAAGTCGAAGTACCGCCGGGCAGCGATTCCGACGAACGGCAGGAAACTCACTTTGCCGGGTATCTCGGTCTCCACGCTAACCGCGTCTGAGTGAAGCTGGACCGCCTTGCTCTTCGGGTAAGGCTCCACGAAAAAGACGCGGCGAATCCCAGAGGCGATGATGTGTTTCGCACAGTTGTGACAGGGGAAGGTGGTGGTGAACAGCGTTCCCCCAACCGGACTCACTCCCGATCTCGCACAATGCAAGAGTGCTTCCATCTCTGCGTGCACGGGACGTCCGAATTCCGTGAGATCGTTCAGCCCGGTTCTCGCCAGGGTTTCCCTAGCCTTTTGGCGCTTCACAGCCGTTGCAAAAGGAAACAGCTCAGCGACGATCTCGCCGGCGATTCTCTCAATCTCCACCTTGTTCGAATCGCTCCCTATCTTGAAATCTCTGCGATCATCCGCTCCTGGCCAGTACAGCCCGCCTCCGAATCTCGGCACGTCATTGGCACCAGTCGCAATGACTTCTCCTGTCTCGGACATCACAACGGCCCCGACCTGCCGAGACAGGTCAGCCGACCGGAGTGACGCCGCGTACGCGAGGAACATCGCGTTCTCCGCCTGGGTGGGCGTTTCTGAAGGACAACCGAACACGAGATCCACGAACCGCCTTACGGCCTCCTTGAACCCAACCAGGCTGTCATCGTCCAGATGAACGAAAACGTCCGCGAGTTTAAAGGTGCTGCTCGTCTGCTGACCCCACTCACTCGCCTCCTCACGATCACGACCGACCAGTGTCCCGGCCTTGTCAGGTGCGATCTCCTTGTCGCTCGTCAGGTACGCGAGTCGTGAGAGCTCTGTGGCATAGACGCCGACCAGGAAGAAGCCGGGGCCATAGATCTGCCTCAGCGTCGCAACCTCCTCCGGTCTCTTCAGGCTGAGCAGGACGTTGACCGTCGCCGAGAAACCCTTCCCGCTTGGCCGACGCTTCGCGATGTCGCTGGCTGCGTACAGCGCGAGGATGTCCGGCCGCTTGCTCAACTCCCTCACTTTGTTGCCGGCATCCATCAGAGAGTTAATGCGCTTGGCCTCATCGGCCTCACTCACCTTCACCTTGTGCCTGTTGCGAATCTCAGGCTGCCTGAGGAAGTCGCTCAGCCGAATCTCATTGACGCGGTATCTGAACTTCTTCAGATGGCTCTTCAGAACCACACTAAGCTGGCCAAGGTCCGTCCCGACCGGCGCCACAACACCCAGAACTAGTTCGGAGTCGCGATAGTCGAGGGGATCGCCAGCGGACATGGAGCCGAACACCGTCGTCATCCTACATCGTCCAGATGACTATCGGACGGCCCTGTGACAGGGGAGGTCAGGGGCCCAGCTACCCCGCCGTCACCCTGACCAGCGTCATCGTGTCGTTCCCGAAGATGTCGATGACCTTGACCGCGATCGTGTAACGCCCGGGTGCGTCGTTGGTGTGTTCCGCCGACTTCAGCTCGAGCTCACGGTTCTGACGCGTGCGGAAGCTCTGCCACTGGTTCTCGAAGATGTAGGCGCCGGTCCAGCGCTCCTCGAACTCGGTAGCCGGCAGTTCGAGTTCGCGCTGCGCCGGTTCCTGGCCGGGCAGGCTCCCCTGCACGGTGCTGATGCCGGCGCCCTTGATCATTTCATTGCGGCTTTCGTAGTTGAAGTCCACCGCCCAGTAGTCCACCCAGTCGGTCCAGTGCTTGGTCAGCACCTCGCGTGAGACGACGCTCTTCTTGTCCTTGGTGATCTTGAGGAGCGCGCCGGCCTCGCACACGACATCGCTCTTGCCTTCCTTGAGCTCGGCTTCGATGGCGTCCGCCAGGCCTTGCGAGTAGAAGACGGAGAAGTCCGTCAGCTCGACGGCGAGGCTGAGCTTGTGTCGGGCGTTGAATCGCGGCGTGACTTCGATGAAGGCGACGTCGTGGAACCGTCGGCGTTCTCAATGAGGTGTTCCCTCGCGAACCACCACCGCAAAAGGCTGATGGACGTCGCCGAGGCGCCGGCGTAACCCCTGTGTCGCCACGCGTAGACCTCCTCGCGGATTTTCGCGACGAGCGGCGGAAGCAGTTTCTCGTACGCCGTCTCGCGCAGCGCTTCGTCGGCCGGGAACCACCGCTGCGCGGGCAGCAGGTCGGCGTACGGCGACTGCGGGAATTCGGGATGAAGGGCCATGTTGCTCATGCTTCGAGCGGCGCTTCACAGCCCCCGCGACTTCGCTCAGGGCAGGCCGAAGCGCCCGCGAGGCCACTACTTCCCGCCTCCGACCATTCGCTTCCATTCCGCCTCGTACTGATCCACATTCGCCATCGTGACAACGTCCACGCCCGAGTCGATGATCGTCATCGTCGGACGCTTGCCGTTCACGATGTCGTGGAGGAGCCGCACCGACTCGGCGCCCCAGCCGAAGTACTTCTGGCCGAGCAGCACCTGGACCTTGCCCGAGCGCAGCAGCGCAAGCGCCGCTTCCACTGTGTCAAAGGAAATGAACTTCGTCTTCTTCGGGTTGACCGGATCGAGCGCGTTGGCGCTGAACACCGGCCAGCCGCCCACCGACACCCACGCGCCGAGGTCCGGATACCGGTTCGAGCCGGTCGCGATCAGCTCCTGGCACCGCGTGCTGTCTTCCTTGATGTCGAAGGTGTCGACGATCTTGATGCCGGGGTGCTTCGCGAAGACGTCCCGCACGCCGTCGAGGCGCCGCTGCAGGTTGTTGGCGCCGAGGCTCGTCAGGATCGCCACCGTGCCCTTGCCGCCGAGCAGCTTCGCGGTCTCCTCGCCCATCGTCTGGCCCGACTTGAAGTCATCGACGCCGTAGAACGCGATGCGCTTCGACTTGGGCGCGTCCGAGTCCCAGGTCACGACCGGAATGCCGGCCTCGATCGCTTTATCGATGGCGCTTGTCAGGAAGTCGGCGTTGAGGACGGAGATCGCGATGCCGTCGACGCGCTGCGAGATGAAGGACTCGACGACCTCCTTCTGCTTCAGCTCGTCGGCCTTTTCCGGCCCGCGGTAGATGACCTCGATGTTGCCGATCGCGGCCGCCGCGCGTTGCGCGCCGGTGTTCGCGTAGTCGAACACCGGAATGTCGAGCGCCTTCGGGATCAGCGCGAATCGCAGCTTGCGCGGGCCCGCCGGCTCGCTTCCGCCGCACGCCCACGCCGTCACCGCCACGGCCAGAATCACCATCACCACGCGTCTCATGTCATCTCTCCCGCTTCGTCAGCACCTGATCCATCACGACAATCACGATGACCGCGACGCCGACGATCAGCCGATCGTAAAACGTCGCGCCCGGAATCTGCGGCAGTGCGTTCCGAAGCACCCCAAAAATGAGCGCGCCGAGCACCGCGCCCGCGACCGACCCGCGCCCGCCCGCGAGGCTGGCCCCGCCGACCACCGCCGAGGCGATGATATCCAACTCGTAGCCGCCCGCGAGGTCGGCTTTGCCCTGCCCCTGCACCATCGCCAGCACCACGCCGGAGACCGACGCCAGCAGCCCCGAAATCACATACGCCGATGTCTTGATCCAGCTCACGGGAATGCCGGAGAACAGGGCCGCCGTCTCGTTGCCGCCCACCGCGAACACCGACCGGCCCCACTGATAGCCCGTCATGAGGCGCTGAAAGACGAGCGCGAGCGCGATCATCACGGCGGGGCCGAGCCAGTCGATCGACACGCCGGCCACGTGCCAGTCGCGCGGGAGCTTCGCCGACAGGTCATAGAAGCGCGCTTCGGTGACGATGAACGCGGTGCCCCGCCAGATGCCCATGATGCCCAGCGTCGCGATAAACGGCGGCAGACCGACGCGCACGATCAGCCACGACGAGGCGAGGCCGGCGGCGATGCCGACGAGCAGTCCGGCCGCGCCGCACGCCCAGAGCGGCCAGCCCGCCTCCACGAACAAATACCCCGCCACCACCGTCGTCATCGCGATCACCGCGCCGGGCGAGAGGTCGATGCCGCCCGAGATGATCACGATCGCCGCGCCGATCGCGGCAATGCCGTAGATCGACGAGTACTTGAAGATGAGCAGCAGGTTGTCGGCGTTGACGAACGGATGCCGGCCGGACTCGGGCCAGAGGTACCACGCGAAGAACAGCACCTCCGCGACGAGGATCGCGACGGTGCTGAACTCGCGCGCGTGCCACGGGCGTTTCATTTCCCGCCTCCGCTCCGCTCCGGCGCGGTGTCCACTTCGTGCGTGGCCAGTCGCATGACGCTCTCCTCAGTGGCCTCGGCGCCGGCCAGCTCGCCCCGCAGGCGGCCCTCGCGCATGACGACGATGCGGTCGGCGAGCGCCAGCACCTCGGGCAGATCGCTCGACACCATCAGGCACGCGACGCCGTCCTGAGCGCGCCGCCGGATGATGTTGTGGATCTCGAACTTCGCGCCGACGTCCACGCCCTTGGTCGGCTCGTCGAGCAGCAGCACGCGCGGACTCGTGGCCAGCCAGCGCGCGGCGACTGTTTTCTGCTGATTGCCGCCGGACAGGCTCCCGGGCAGCGCGGCGATCGACGCGGTCTTGATCCCGAGCGACGCGACCTGGGCCTCGGCCACGTCTGTCTCGGCGCGGGCGTCGATCCGGCCGATGCCCATCTTGGCCGCCCGGGGCAACGCAATGTTGTGCCGGAGGCTGAGATCGAAATGGAGCCCGAGCCGCTGGCGATCCTCGGGGACGAGCGCGAGACCCGCGCCCATGGCGTCGCGCGCCGAGGCGGGCCGCACGAGCGCGCCGTCGACCGTCATCGTCCCGGCCGTCGGTGGGGCGAGGCCGAAGATCGTCTCGAGCAGCTCCGAGCGGCCGGACCCGACCAGGCCGAAGAGGCCGACGATCTCGCCGGGCCGCACGTCGAGCGTGACGTCGTGAAACCACGGGCGCCGCGAGAGGCCCGCGACCGCGAGCGCCGGCGGCGTCCCGGCCGCCACGGCCTGCCGCGCGACACGCTCGGGCGGCTCGCGGCCGACCATGGCGCGCACGATGGTGTCGGGCGTCGTCTCCGCGGTCACGAACGTGCCGACGAACGCGCCATCGCGCAGGACGGTGATGCGATCGCAGAGCCGGAAGACCTCGGGGAGTCGGTGCGAGACGAAAAGAAGAGTCACGCCGCGCGTCTTGAGGTCGATGAGCACGCGAAAGAGATGATCGACTTCCG
>JANOGJ010000166.1:0-2643 GCA_031405995.1 Acidobacteriota bacterium | reverse complement strand
GGGTCGGCCGGGCGCGCCGGGAATGGACCCGCTCGCGATCATGTCCCGGATGTCGCCGATGCCGGCGTCGCCCGAAAGCGGGAACGCCTCGCGCCGGACCATCTTCATCCCGTTGTATTGCTTGGGATTGTGCGAGGCGGTGATCTGCGCGCCGCCGTCGAGGCCGTCGCGCACGACGCCGAAGTAGAGCATGTCCGTGGCGGCCAGGCCGTAGTCGACGACGTCGGCGCCCTGGGCCCGCGCGCCGTCGATGAACGCCGCGGCGAGGGACGGTGAAGAGACGCGCATGTCGCGCGACACGCCAATCCGTCCGCCGCCGAGATACGCCACGAACGCGCGGCCGATCGCGCGGGCGGCCGTCTCGTTGACCTCCGACGGGTAGAGACCGCGGACGTCGTACGCCTTGAAAATGACCGGAGCAATAGGGGGATCAGGCATGAGCAAGACGCTACGCGCGTGAGTGATCCGTGACCACCGACTTGTCGCCGAACATCGCATTGCCGTCGATCACGACGTTCCGGCCGAAGTGACAGTGACGGCCGGCCACGGTGCCGCGCAGCCTGGCTTCGGTGTCGACCCAGGTGTTGGGCCAGAGGATCGCGTCCTCGATGTCGGCGTCCTCGCCGATGTGGCAGTGGCGGCCGATGACGCTGTAGGGGCCGATGCGGGCGCCCTTCTTGACAACCGCGCCGGCGTCGATGAAACACGGCGACTCAATCCGCGCGCCGTCCTCGATCCGGGCGTCCTCGTGGATGACCGCGCCGCCCGGCTGCGACGCGAACGGCGGCGCCTTGAACCGCCCGTCCATGATGTCCCGGTGCGCCTGGCGGTACTTCTCGGGCGTCCCGATGTCCAGCCAGTAGCCGCGATAGACGTAGGCGACGAACGTCTGCCGGTCGGCGACGAGCGACGGGAAGTAGCCGCGCTCGATCGAGAACGCCGTGTCGCGCGGAATCCGGTCGAGCGTGTCCGGCTCGAGCACGTAAATCCCGGCGTTGATCGTGTCCGTGTGAATCTGGTCTGGCGTTGGCTTCTCGAGAAACCGCAGCACGTTGCCGTTCGCATCCGTCTCGACCAGGCCGTAGGCGGAGGGGTTCTCGACCGGCGTGAGCACGATCGTGGCTTTGGCGCGCCGTTCCCGGTGCAGCGCGATGACCGCCGCCACATCCACGGACGTGAAGACATCGCCGTTGAAGACGACAATCGGCTCGTCGCGCCGGTCGCCGGCCGCGAACCGGATGCCGCCGCCGGTGCCGAGCGGCGACGGTTCGACGACATACCGCAGGTGCACGCCCGTCTCGGACCCGTCGCCGAAGACTTCCTCGATGCGCCGCGGCTGGTAGTTCAGGCTGAGGACGATCTCGTCGATTTCCGGGACCTGCCGCAGCAGATCAATCTGGTACTGCAGAAACGGGCGGTCGAAGATCGGCACGATCGGCTTGGGCGTGTTGAGCGTCAGCGGCCGCAGCCGCGTGCCCTTGTCTCCGGCCAGGAGAATGGCTCGCATAAGAACAGATCATTTTACACGGAGGACCCGGGGGACGCGGAGGTCGCGGAGGCTTTCCTCCGTGGAGCCCGGCGTCATCCTCGCGGACGAGCAGATCGATGACGAACACCCGCCACAGCCCGGATTTCACTTGGTTCGGGTGTTCGTCACCCGATCTGTTCGTCCGCGAGGCGGCCGAAGGCCGCCGGCGGGCCACGCCCGCCGGCTGACGCCGGGCTCTCCGCCTCTCCCTGCCTCCGTGTTTCAAAGTGGCAGTTGCTCTAGAATCTCTCCGTGAATCTCCCGAACGCGCTGACGCTCGGGCGCATCTTCCTCGTGCCCCTGCTCGTCGTCGTCCTCCTCACGAACCCGCGCGAGTTCGCGGTGCTCGGCGTGAGCAAGGAGATTCTGGGCGCGCTGATTTTCGGCGTGGCGGCGCTCACCGACTGGCTGGACGGGTTCCTCGCGCGCCGCCGCAAGCAGGTCACGGACCTCGGGCAGTGGATGGACCCGCTGGCCGACAAGCTGCTCGTGACGGCGGCGCTGGTCTCGCTGGTGTACATGGAACTCGCGCCGGCGTGGATGGTGGTGGTGATTCTGGGACGCGAGTTCTTCGTGACGGTGTTGCGGAGCGTCGCCCACGCCCGCGGCCACGCGATGCCCGCGTCGCCGCTCGGCAAGGTGAAGCTGGTCGCGCAGGTCGCCGCGATCCTGATTCTGATTCTCGGCCAGGGCCACCTGCGAGGGTTCTTCGTGCTGGGACAGATTGCGCTGTGGATCGCGACGGTCGCGGCGATTATCTCCGCGGTCGACTACACGCGCCGCTTCAACGCGATGCCCGTCAAACCGACTTCTTGATCGGCGGCGGCGGGGGCGGGGGAGGAATGGGCGCCGCGAGCCGCTTCTTCGCGTCGTTCGCGTGGCGGCTCTTCGGATATTCCTTGAGCAACTGATCGTAGAGGGGCTTGGCGTCGCCGTGGAGCGCGACCTTGGTCAGCGTTTCGGCCAGGTAGAAATAGGCGGAATCGCGGCGCGAGTAGCCCTTGTCCTCGTCGAGCAGCGAGCGGAACCGCTGGATCGCCCCGATGTACATCCGCGAGCGGTAGTGGAAATAGCCCACCTGATACTCGTGCTCGCTCAGGCGATCGCGGGCCTGG
>JANOGJ010000150.1:0-5871 GCA_031405995.1 Acidobacteriota bacterium | reverse complement strand
CGTCGGCCGTCCCGGCGCCGCCCGCCGCGCGGCCGATCGCCTTCAGAAATGTCTCGCCGTAGAAGTTCTGGCTGACCTTCAGGAAATGACCGCCGAGCGACGAGAGCGGCTGTGACTCGCGTCGCGCAATGAGCAGAAACTCGGCTGGCGTGTTGTGTTCTTCCGGCATCTCGTCGATATCCACGGCCTTGCCGCGGACGACGACGCCGCGCGCCAGCAGCGCGAGCCGCAGGCCTTCGACGAAGAACAGCGTTGGGTTGTCGACCGTCGTCGTCTGTGACGTCACGGCGCCGCCGGCCGGGACGCTCCCTCGCACGGTCAGCGTCGTGCTGCCGGGCAGCCGAGCGAGATTCAGGGTCGCGCGCGATCCCGCCGCGCCCGTCCGGACCTGGTTCACGACGACCAGCCCGCTGCCGGGCGGCGCCAGCTCGATCCCGGCCGGGGCGCCGTCCGCGCGTCCGGGCGTCACGCGGACGACCGCGGTGTTCTCGTTGTAGCTGAGCGCGCCGGTGGGCGCGGCGTAGGCGTCCGCCAGGTAGTCCCACGCCCATCCCGCGCCGATGCCCTCATCGTCGAACGCGTTGTCGTTGCCGATGAGGCGGCCCGTGACGCGCCGGACGCCGGCCTGCGAGAGCGCCTCCGCCCACTCGCCGAACAGCGCGGCCGGCCCGAGGTCCTGCGCGACGATCGACGGGTCGCCGCTGCCCGTCACCATCAGGTCGCCGTTGAGTGTGCCGTCCGCGATCGTTCCCCTGGCCTCGAGCCGGGTCTCGAACCGGTAATCCCACCCCAGCCGCTCGGCCGCGACCGAGAGCGTCAGGAGCTTCATGTTGGAAGCGGGGACGACGAGTTTCGCGCCGTTGCGCTCGTAGAGGAGGCCGTCGCGGAGCGATTCGATGCGGACGCCGACCAGCGCGCGGGAGAGGGCCGGAGCGTTGAAGATGGCGTCGAGATCGGCCGGCAGTCCCTGGCCGGTGAGGGCGAGCGCGGCGATCGCGAAAACGACCGCGACCTTCACTTGATTCCGGCGATCTCCTTGAACAGCGCGAGGGCCTTGTCGAATTCGGCGGTGGGAATCACCGCGCCGCCGGGCTCGCCGGCGAGGATCGCGTGGACCATCTTGCCGGACTTGCGGAACGTCACCTTCTCGGTCTGCGGGCTGCCGGCGTCGCCGAAGCGCGCCGTCACCGTCAGTTCTTCGCCCGTCGCGATTGCCTTATCGGCGAAGGTGTCCGCGCGCAGGTTCGAAACCGTCGTGAGGAAGTCGCTCAGCTTGCCCTGGTCGACGTCCTTGGCGACGGGCTTCGTCTGCTTCCAGACTTCCGGCGCCGATGCCTCCGCGCCGGCGGGTTTCTCCTTGGCGAACGTCAGCGCCGTCTTGTCGAGCGCGATGTCGAGGCCCAGCGCCGTGAACGAGCGGAACTCGAAGAGGTCCTTCTTCCGAAGGTCGCCCGGCTTGCGCTTGAGCTCGTCGAGGAGCCCCGAGTCCACGGTGAAGACCAGGGGTCGCGAGAGGTCGCGCGCGTACACCGAGGTGTCGTCCTGCTTCGCGCCGATCGCGAGCACCGCGCGCGTCGAACCCACGCCGAGCGTCGCCGTGGCCTGCGGCTTGTCCAGGCCGAACTTCTTGAGGTCGGCCGCGGACGGCTCGGCCGCGACGATCGCTTTCATCCGCGCCTGGGATACGCGGTTGACGATGCCGTCGACGGCGCTGAAGTCGGCGCGGGCCTCATTCGGCTTCGTGAACCGCCACTCGCTCGCCTTACGCGACAGCGACAGCGCCGGCGCGCCAGGCGACTCGAGCCCCAGCGCATCGACGCCCTCGCGCGCGAACTTCAGCACGCTCTTCTCGCGCAGCGTGAATGTGGTCTTGTTGAGCGACTCCTCCTGGTAGGCGCTGACGAGGAACAGCTTCGGCTGGCCTTCGACGCGCGCGTAGAGGTCGCCGCCGGTCGGTGTCTTCTTGCCGGCGAGGAGCCGCCGCATCGCGGGGTCTCCGGCCACCTTGAACCCGATGCTGAACCGCGCCGGCTCGAGGCCGAACGGCGCCACCGTCGTGGGGTTCTCGTCCAGGACGCGCTGCACTTCGAGCGACTCCAGTGTCGTCACGATCGAGCTGACTTCGGACTCGTCGACCTCGATGCCCGTCGGCACCACGATCTGCCACCGGTCGCCTTGCTTCTTGAGCGAGGTCACCTCACCCGAGCCGGCATGTATTTCCAGCTCTTCGATCTTCCCGGCCTCGAGGGCGACAAAGACCTTGTCCTTCTTGTCCGGCGTGCCGGAGGGCTCGCGCTGGAACTCGACGAAGTAGATGTAGGCGCCGAGGGCCGCCGCGACGCCGAAGAGGATCAGAAAGGAACGAAATCCGCGCATTACCTTCTTTTCCACCACACGCGCACGGCGTTCCCGAAGAGCAGGCCCGGGATGACCAGCAGCGTGAGGTAGTTGAGGATCTGCGCCTGATCCTGCGTGAGCTGGATGCGGCGATCCTCGGGATCCTTGGGCCGGATCGCGATCAGGTTTTCCTGCTGCGCGAGCCAGTTGCCCATGTTCAGGAACAGGTCCTTGTTGCCGCCGATGCCGATCGCGCGATTCGACGCGAAGTCGCTGTCGCCCATGACGACGACGCGCGTTTCGGGCTTCGGGGCGTCGGCGGGCGGCGGCGGCGCGTCCGGCGCGGGCGGCGGCGTGGCCGCGTCCGCCACCGGGGCCGACACCGCGGCGCCGAGCGATACCGGGCCCGCCTTGTCGCCCTTGCCCGTGTCCCGAACCGGCTTGCCGGTCTCGTAGAGCGCCTTGATGTCCGACTCGGCCCAGCTCTGCGGGCTGGTCTCGATGATCTTCTGCGCGACCTTGCCGTCGGTCCCGCCCGCGACCGGCGTGACGGATCGCGCCAGCGGATAGGCCGTGATCAAGCCGCCGAAATCGTTGGTGATCGGGTGCGGCACCGGCATGCCGATGGGCACCTCCGCGCCCGTGCCGATGAGCCGGCCCATGCCGCTCGCGTCCACGACCAGGTCGTTGCCGACTTCGATCCCCCATTCCTTCGCCAGCGCGAACAGGCTCGTGGGGTGCTGCGTGGCGGTCTTGGTGGGCGGGTCGAACATCAGCAGCAGCTTGCCGCCCTTGGCGAGAAACGCCTTCAGCGCCTCAATCTCGGGGGGAAAGAAATCGATCGTCGGACCCGCGACCACCACCATCGTCGCGTCGTCGGGCACTTTGCCGTCCTGCGCGAGCGTGAACTTCGCCACCTCGAAGTTGTCCTGGCCGAGCGAGTCCGCCGCGCCCTTGTAGCCGCCGGGATCGGTGGACGTCGGGTCGTGCTCGCCGTGGCCCTGGACGAAGTACACCTTCTTCGCCTTGCCCTCGACGGCTTTCTTCAGCGCGTTCGTCAGGCCCTGTTCGTCGGCTGAGTTCGTGCGCTCCGTGCGGCCGTCGTACTCGACGAGGATCGTCGGCACGACGGTGATGGCGTACTTCTCGGACTCGATCGGGTTGCGGTCCGCCTCGTAGTACTCCGCCTGCACCTGGTTCGACCAGTAGCGGTACTCTTCCAATCGATCGCGGTAGCTCGTCGAGCCTTCCGACGCGGCGTGGAACACCCGGATCACGACCGGCTTCTTGAGGCTGCGCAAGAGCTGCTTCGTCTGGTCGGACATCGAGAACTGGCCGGCGGCCGAGAGGTCCCACCGCTTGTTCTGCCGCGCCGCGATCCAGTTGACCGCGCCGAGGATGGCCAGCACGAGGACGACCGATCCGAGCGCGACCGTGCCGTACCGCACGTTGCGGCCCTGGAACGACCGGGCGATGTCGCGCCACTGGCTGAGCGCGTACAACGCCGTGACGATCAGGCCGCCGAGCGCCAGCCGCTGCGACCAGTCCTGCCACTCCGGTTTGAGGAACTTGATCGCGACCGCCGTTACGACGAGCGCGACGCCCAGCCAGCCGAGGAGTCCGACAATGCGCTTCATGACTAACCCCTCCACCGCTCGCTGTCCACGGACTTCAGCGTCATGAACAGCCAGAACGAAATGAAACTCAGGTAAAAGACGACGTGCTTCGAGTCGATGATGCCCTTGCCGAAGTCGTCGAAGTGCTGGGTGACCGACAGGTACTCGAGAATCGGCCTCAGCCAGGGCCACGCGTTATCCGCCGACCAGCCGATAATCCAGAAAATCAGGGAGAACACGAACGCGGCCGTGCCGGCGACCATCTGGTTCTTCGTCGTGCTGGAGAAGAAGAGGCCCATCGCGATGAAGCAGCTGCCGAGGAGCAGCAGGCCCAGGTACCCGGAGAGCACCGGGAGCAGTTCCGGATCGCCATAGAAGAAGAGCAACCCGATGTAGAGCACGGTCACGCCGATCAGCGCGCTGTAGAGCGCCACCGCGCCCAGAAACTTGCCCATGACGATCTCGACGTCGGTGATCGGCGACGTCAGGAGCAGCTCGACGGTGCCCGATCGCTTCTCCTCCGAGTAAGTGCGCATCATCACCATCGGCAGTAGGAACAGCACGATGACGCTCGCGTTGCTGAGCACGGGCCGGATCAGGCCCAGGTTCACGTTGACGGGCTGCGGCGCGCCGCCGAACTGCGACTGCATGCTCCGGAGGCTCTGCTCGATGAAGGCCGTCGTGTGCAGGTAGTAGAACAAGCCGAAGATGGCCGCGAAGAGGCCCATCATCACCCACGCCATGGGCGAGACGAAGTAGCCGCGCAGCTCCTTGCCCGCGATGGCGCCGATGTTCCGCAGGGCGCTAGACATTCGGGGCTCCCTCGGCGGACGCCGGCGCGGGCTCGACGGGCGTGTCCTCGCCCGCCTTGGCCGCTTCTTCTGTCAATTGCAGGAAGATCGCCTCGAGGCCCAGCCGCACCGGCCGCAACTCCAGCAGGCCCCAGCCCTTGTCCACGATCGTCCGCGCGACGTCGCGCCGGATGTCCTGGTTCGTTTCGGACTCGATCTCGTAGCCCACCAGACGTTCGTGGCGGTCCGACTCGGTGACCGTCCGGACGCCCGGAATGGCCGAGAGCGCCGCCGCCGCGGCCACTCCGTCGCCTTCCACCTGCACGTAGAGCGTCGCCGCGCCCTTGAGCTGGTGCGTCAGGTTCTCCGGCGTGTCGATGGCGACGACGCGTCCCTTGTTGATGATGACGATGCGCTGGCAGGTTTGCGCGACCTCGGGCAGGATGTGCGAGCTCAGCACGATCGTGTGGTTGCCCGCGAGGCTGCGGATCAGATCGCGCGTCTCCATGATCTGCTTCGGATCGAGGCCGGCCGTGGGCTCGTCGAGGATGAGGACGTCCGGGTCGTGCAACACCGCCTGCGCCAGGCCGACGCGCTGGCGGTAGCCCTTGGACAGCTTCCCGCAGTGCTTGCCGGCCACGTCGTCGACGTGGGTCTTCTTCATGGCGGCGTCCACGCGCGCGGTGCGTTCGGCTTTGGTGGTCTTTCCAAGCTTGATGCGCGCGACGAACGTGAGGTATTCGCGCACGGTCATCTCGGGGTAGAGCGGCGGCGTCTCGGGCAGATAGCCGGTGCGCCGCTTGGCTTCGAGCGGGTGGGTGAACACGTTGAAGCCGGCGACCGTCGCCGTGCCCTCGGTGGCCGGCATGTAGCCGGTGATGACCCGCATCGTCGTCGTCTTGCCGGCGCCGTTGGGGCCCAGGAAACCGAGGATCTCGCCCTTTTCGACGCGGAAGCTCACGTCGTCGACGGCGGTCACCGGGCCGTACTTCTTGGTGAGGTGCTGAACCTCGATCATCTGGTGGTCTCTCCCGTCACAAACCGAACACGCATCGTAGTTTCCATTGAAAAGAGGTGTCAACTGCCGGAAAGGCAATGAACGAGGTCGGGACTCGTTTTTTGTTGCA
>JANOGJ010000090.1:0-7115 GCA_031405995.1 Acidobacteriota bacterium | reverse complement strand
CGCGAACCCGAGCAGCACCAGCACGAACGTTTTGCCGCGCCAGCGCGGCAGCAGATCTTCGAGCATGGAGATGCTGCCCTGGCCGTTCGGGCTGGCGTCCGCAACGCGGTTGTACACCGGCAGTGCGCCGACGAGGGTGAGGATGACGAGGATCAGCGTCGCCACGGGCGCGAGCGCGCCGGCGGCGATGAAGGCGATGCCCGGCTGGTATCCGAGCGTCGAGAAGTAGTCGACGCCCGTGAGGCACATGACCTGCCACCACGGCGCGGTGTGCTTCGCGCGTCCATGCCCCGCGCCCTCGCCCAGGTCCGAGAGGAACCACGCCCCGAGTCCGGTGCGGGCGGTGCGGGGGGCCGGCGGCACAGCGGGCGAAGAACCCTCTACCGTCCGGGAATCGTCCAGAAGTAGACCGTGTACGAGCCGACGGTCTCCGTCTTCTCAGCCGGCCAGGTGTCGCCCATGTCGAAGCTGTTCGATACGATGCGCGTGCCGGGCTTCAGCTCGCTCTTGAGTCGCGGCATCAGCTTCACGTTGAGCGACGGCAGCAGGTAGAGCGTGACGACGGACGCTTCGCTGATTTTGATGGCGGGATCAAAGATGTCTCCGTGGACGATCCGCACCCTGTCGCCGACGCCGGCGGCGTTGACCGCGGCGTTGGCTTCCTCGACGCGCTTGGGATCGATGTCCACGCCCACGCCGCGCGCCCCCATCTTCGCCGCGGCAATGACGATCTTCCCGTCGCCGCAGCCGAGGTCGTACACCACGTCGTTCTTGGTGACCCGGGCCAGGCGCAGCATGGCCTCGACGACCGGGTCCTGGGTCGGCACCCAGATCACGTCGGGCGTGCGAAGCTGGCCGGTTTGCTGGGCGATCAGATCGCTCGTCGCCGGCGCGACGAAGACCAGGGCGAGCGCGGCGACAACGAACAGGAGTTTCCGCATGGTGATCCTCGGAGTGGGTCGAAGGCGGGTCAGGCGCTTACCGTTTCGGGACGGTCCAGAAGAAGATGTTGATGCCGTTGATCTGCTCGGTCTGCTCCGGCTGCCAATCGCCCATCCTGAAGGCGTGGGAGACGATGCGCGTGCCCGGCTTGAGTTCGGCCTTGAGCCGCGGCATCAGCTTCTCGTTGAGCGTGGTCAGCAGGTAGAGCGTGACGACGCTGGCGTCGCTGATCTTGATGGCGGAATCGAAGATGTCGCCCAGCCGGATCTCCACCTTGTCCTGGACGCCGGCCTTCTTGACGTTGGCGGTCGCTTCCGCCACCCGCTGCGGATCGATGTCGATGCCCACGCCGCGCGCGCCCAGCCGGGCCGCGGCAATAACGATCTTGCCGTCGCCGCATCCGAGGTCGTAGACGACGTCGGTCTTCGTGACCTTCGCGAGCTTGAGCATGCCGTCGACGACCGGATCGGGCGTCGGCACCCAGTGAATGTCGGGCGTGCGGACCGGCTGCTGCGCCGTTTGCACGGCGGCGGTTGGAGACGTGAGGACCACGGCCACCGCCGCGGTCAGGATGCTCAAGAAAACGACGCCGCGCTTCATCATGCTCCGCCTCCCGGGGGAGCCCACATCATAGCGCACGGCGCTCCACGACAATCAGGGTGGCATCGTCCTGCGGTTGATCGTGCGTCCACGCGGCGACGGCCCGGCTGATCGCCTGCGCCAGGGCGGCGGCCGAGCCGGGCGGCACGGCATCCGCCGCCTGGACGAGGCGGTCCTCGCCGAACTCCTCGTCCTCGGGCGACGGCGCTTCGGTGATGCCGTCCGTGAAGCAGATGAGGCGGTCGCCAGGGCCGAACGGGACCACGCCGGTCGTGTAAGTCCAGTCGGCCGCGACGCCCAGGACGAGTCCCGTCGGCGCCAGACGGTCAATCCCGCCGTCGGCGCGCCGGACGATGGGCGGGTTGTGTCCGGCGTTCGCGTACCGAATCAGGTTCTCGCGGGCATCGACCACGGCGTAGCAGAACGTCACGAACTTGCCGGCCGCGATGTTGCGGCAGAGCAGGCGGTTGACGCTCGCGCACACGTCGTGCGGATCGGCCGAGGGGGTGGCGAACGCGCGCACGGCCGCCTGCAGGTTGGACATGAGCAGCGCCGCGGGCAGGCCCTTGCCGACCACGTCGGCGATCGACAACGCGACGCGGTCGTCCGAAAAGCGCAGCACGTCGTAGCAGTCGCCGCCGATGCCGCCGGACGCCGGCGTCCAGGCCGCCGCCAGATCGCATCCGCGCATGTCGGGCATCGACTGCGGCAGCAGCGCGCGCTGGATCAAGCCGGCCTCGTCGTGCTCGCGTGCGAGCTTGGCGTCGCGGCGGCGTGAGGCGAGGCCTTCGTCGACCTCGCGCCGCACGACCTCGGTCAGCGTCGTGTCGTCCCACGGTTTCTGCACGAAGCTGCGCGCGCCGCGCCGCATGGCTTCCACGGCCGTGTCGATGCTGCCCCAGCCCGTCATGACGACGATCGGCAGCGTGCGGTCCGCGGCGCGCACCCGGTCGATGAGCTCGAGGCCTTCGCGCCCCGACGTCGTGTCACGGGTGTAGTTGAGGTCCATCAACAGCAGGTCGTACGGGCCCGCCGCGAGCTGTTCCAGCACGGCGTCGGCCGAGTTGACGAGCGTGGTCTCGAAATCCGCTTCAGAGAGGAGCAGACGGAGCGCCACGAGGATGTCCGTTTGATCGTCGGCGACGAGGATGCGCGGTGTGGGCATGTCGGTTCCGGGCGCCTTCCGAGGCGCCGTTGGTGAGACAAGGCTACAAGGCCTGTGCCAAGCCCCGCGCTGGCATCGTTCTTCCTTTAGTTCCTGTTCCGGCTGCACGCGCCCGGCGGAACCGGCCATAATTCCCGGATGTGGGACGAGGAAATGCCGAACTGGCGAACTGGGGAACTGGTGAACTGGTGAACTGGTGAACGAGTGAACGCACAGACGGGCCGCGTCCTTATCGCCGACGACCAGCCGGACATTCTCGATGCCTTGAAGCTCCTGCTGGGCGGCGAGGGGTTTGAAGTGGCCACGGCCGCGTCCCCGTCGGAGCTGGTCGCCGCCCTCGAGCGCGCGGATTTCGACGTCGCGCTGATCGATCTCAACTACACCCGGGACACCACGTCCGGCCAGGAGGGCTTCGAGCTGCTCGAGCGGCTCAAGGCGCTGGACCCGACGCTGCCGGTGCTGGTCATGACGGGCTGGAGCAGCGTGGCGGGCGCCGTCGAGGCGATGCGGCGGGGCGCGCGCGACTACATCGAGAAGCCGTGGGACGACGACAAGCTCCTCGCGGCGGTGCGGACGCAACTCGATCTTCGGCGCGCGCTGCGGCGCAGCCGGCGGCTGCAGGAGGAAAACGCGCGCCTGCACCGCCGCGACCTGCCCACGTTCATCGCCGAGTCGCCCGCGATGAAAGCCGTGCGCGAGACGATCGAACGCGTGGCGCCGTCCGACGCGTCGGTGCTCATCACCGGGGAGCACGGCACGGGCAAGGAAGTCGTCGCCAGCCTGCTGCACCGGCTGTCGACGCGCGCGTCGCGCCCGCTCGTTACCATGAACGCCGGCGGGCTCTCGGAAGGCGTCGCCGAGTCGGAACTGTTCGGCCACGTGAAGGGGGCCTTCACCGACGCGCGCACCGATCGGATCGGCTGCTTCGAGCTGGCCGACGAAGGCACGCTCTTCCTCGACGAGATCGCCAACATGCCGGTCAAGCTGCAGCCCAAGCTCTTGCGGGTGCTGCAGACCGGCGAAGTGCAGAAGGTGGGGTCGTCGCGCGTCACGTTCGTCAACGTGCGCGTGCTGTCGGCCACCAACGCGGACCTCGCCGCGGAGATCGGCGCGGGCCGCTTTCGCGAGGATCTGCTCTACCGCCTCAACACGGTCGTCATCCACCTCGCGCCGTTGCGCGAGCGGCCCGAGGACATCATTCCGCTGGCCGATCATTGCCTCGCGCGGTACGTCGATAGGTACCGGCGTCCGCTCGAGGGGTTCGATCGGTCGGCGCGGCAGGCGCTGACGTCGCACTTCTGGCCCGGGAACGTGCGCGAGCTGGCGCACGCGATCGAGCGCGCGGTCCTGATGGCCGCCGATCGGTTCATCACCGCCGCGGACCTCGGGCTGAACACGCCGGCCGGTCCGGCGCTCACCGCCGAGGAGATGACGCTCGAACAGGCCGAGAAGCTCTTCATCCAGAAAGTCCTCGCCCGCCACGCGGGAGATGTCCGCAAGGCCGCGCTGCAGCTCGGCGTCAGCCGCAGCGCGTTGTACCGACGCCTGCAACAATTCGGGTTGTGAGCGATCAGCTGACGCCCCGCCGCGGCGCGCCGAGGGTGCGCAGCCTCGAGCGCGCCATGGCGCTCCTGGTGCTGTGCGGCGCGCTGCCCGGGGTCGCCGTCGCCTTGTGGTTCCTGTTCCGGACCGATCTCACCCCGGAGCTGCGGTGGACCCTCGCGGTGCTCGTCGTCGGCGCGTGGTGGGCGGCCGCGGCCAGCGCCCGCCAAATCGCGGTGCGGTCGCTCACCCTCATCGCCAATCTGCTCGGCGCCCTGCGCGAAGGCGACTACTCGATTCGGGGACCGAGCGCCCACAGCGCCAGTTCCCTCGCCATGGTGATGCGCGAAGTGAACGACCTGGGCTCGACCCTGCAGCGGCAGCGGACCGAGGCGGTCGAGTCGACGGCCCTCCTCACGCATGTCATGGAGGAGATCGGCGTCGCGGTGTTCGCCTTCGATCCTGCCACCCAACTGCTGCTGGTCAACAAGGCCGGCGAACAGCTCGTCGGCCAGCCGGCCGCCGCCCTGATCGGCTCACCCGCGTCGGCGCTCGGTTTCGACGAGTACCTGATGGGGGAGCCTCTCCGGCTCGTCGATCGGTCCTTCGGCGGTCGGCGCGGCCGGTATGAGGTCCGCCGCGCGGTCTTCTACCGGGACGGCCGGCCCCACCACCTCGTCGTGTTGTCGGACCTGAGCCAGGCACTCCGGGAGCAGGAGCAAGCGGCCTGGCAGCGCATCGTCCGCGTGCTCTCGCACGAGATCAACAACTCGCTCACGCCGATCAAGTCCATCGCGCACTCGCTGCGCCGTATCGTCGACCGGGCGCCGGAGTTTCCGCGGACGACCGAGGTCCAGCAGGGTCTCTCGCTCATCGAAGAACGATCGGGCGCGCTCGGCCGGTTCCTGCGTTCGTACGCGCAGCTCGCGCGTCTGCCCAAGCCCAACCCGAAGCCGCTCGAGGTCGCCGACCTCGTCCATCGCATCGTCGATCTCGAGAAGCGGCGGCCCGTCGCGGTCGAGCCGTCGCCGCCGGTCAGGCTCGTCGCCGACTCGGACCAGATCGAGCAGTTGCTGATTAACGTGCTGCGCAACGCGGTGGACGCGGCGCAGGACACCGGCGGCAACGTCTCGATTGGCTGGAAGCGCGCAGGCGACTGGTTCGAGCTGCACATCGACGACGAGGGCAAGGGCCTGTCGGATACGTCGAACCTCTTCGTGCCGTTCTTCACGACGAAGCCGAACGGATCTGGCATCGGCCTCGCGCTCAGCCGCCAGATTGCCGAGGCGCACGGCGGCACGATGGGCCTGGAAAACCGGGCGCCTCTCGCCGGCTGCCGCGCCACGCTCCGCTTGCCGATCGCCGGCGCGCGGCCGGCGTGATTGCAGAATCGTGATCGGACTATCGAACCGGATTCGATCGTGAAAGCCGCGCACGAAGCGGGTGTCCGCCCGTGTCATCTCGTGTCATAAAGAGTCAGTTCGAAAGGTCGCCGCGCCCCCGTCGCCACCCTGGTATGGCTCTTGCGAAATGATGCGGCATGGCCGTGTCACGAGCCCTTGCCGCCGCCCCTACGACTGCGAGTCTTCGCCGGCGCGCGCCGCGCATCCCGCTCGCAAAGGGTCTGGTTCGCGCGGAGATTCCGGGGCTCAACCTCACCGCCGACGTTTGCGACGTCAGCATCGGGGGATTCTCGATGGAGACGTTCCGGCCGTTCGCACAGGGGGCCGTGCATCAGTTTCGCTTGAAGACGTCGAGTGGGTTTGTCGGCGTCCTGCGCGCCAAAGCGGCGCACTGCCGCTGGTTGAACGAGCCGGATGGCTCCGTGCGGTTTCTCTCCGGGTGGCAGTTCCTGTTTGACACCGAGCTCGCCGCCGATCAGACCAACGAGCGGCTGATCGACGTCGTCATTGCGCTGCAGGAAGACAAGTCGCCTCAGGACGAGACGCCGGCCCTCTAGCCTCGCCCGGCGTTCGTGACCGTGATCGGCGCGCCGTCCTCGAGTTGCGAGATGCCCGTGACGATGATTTGATCGCCCGCGGTGAGGCCCGAGAGGATCTGCGCCACCCCGTTCACGGTAAGTCCGACCCGGACCTCGCGCCGCTCCGCCCGTCCATCCTGACGGGCGATCCAGACGAACGCCGCCAGACCCTGCCGCTGAATCGCCGACTCGGGCGCGACCAGCACGTCTCGCCGTTCTTCGAGGAGGATCTCCACCTGGACCGGGGTGTCGATCTTCAGCGCGCTCGGTGTGGGGAATCCCAGACGCACCTCGACGGTCAGGGCGCCCGGCGTCGCCGGCGCCGACCGGCTCGACACGGCGGCGGTCTCGGGGGGGCCTCCACCCGGGAGAATTCTCGCGGCGCGTCCGGGCGTGACGCGGTCGATCTGAGCCATCGGCACCTGAATCGCCACCTGCGTGCGGTTGGGATCGATCACGCGCACGATGGGATCGGCCGCGTCCGCGGTCGCGATGTCGCCGACCTTGTGCCACACCTTCGTGACGATGCCCGCGAACCGGGCTCTGATGAGGGTACGTTCGGTCAGCAGCTTCGAGGCGTCCAACTGGGCCCTGGCGAGTTGCAGCGCCGATTCGGCCGACGCCAGCGCGGTGCGGGCCGCGTCGAGGGTATTGCGAGGCAGGACGCCTTTGTCGAAGTACGTCGTCAGGCGGGCGACCTCCGCGCGGGCGTTCTGCGCGCGCGTGGTGGCCTCGACGACGTCGCTCTGGCGGGCGAGCAGGCTGCTCGTCACCGACGCAATCTCGAAGCGGACGAGCAGATCGCCCTCGCGCACCGCGTCGCCCTCGGCGCGAGGCAGCTCGACGATCTCCGCCGTCTCCGGGGCGATCACGATGAAATCCGCC
>JANOGJ010000063.1:0-5015 GCA_031405995.1 Acidobacteriota bacterium | reverse complement strand
GCAGGCCGACCTTCTGGCGGTCGTAGCAAAACGTGCACTTAAACGCCCGGCCATCGTCCGGCCGGCGATCGACGACGCCGAACGGGCAGGAGACCACGCAGTAGCCGCAGCCGTTGCACACGTCCGGTTGGATGAACACGCCGCCGAACTCCGTCCGGACGATCGCGCCGGTGGGGCACGCCTCGAGGCAGCCCGCGTGCTCGCAGTGCTTGCAGACGTCGGACGAGAAGTCCCAGGCCGGCGCGCCGTCGCGCACGTGCTCGATGAACTTGACGTGGCGCCACGACGAGTGGCCAAGGCCGCCCGTGTTGTCGTACGACATGCCGTGCCACACGAAGCCGTCGTGCGGCACGTCGTTCCATTCCTTGCACGCGACCTCGCAGGCCTTGCAGCCGATGCACACGGTCGCGTCGGTGAAGAAACCAGTGGTAGGCATGGGTGGGCGCCGGGTCAATGGAGCCCGGGGTCTTTAGACCCCGGGATCGTTTACGCGCTCAATCCTACACGTCAGCGCTTTCGATTCCATGATTTTCACGTTCGGTTCTTCCGAGATCGCAATGAGGTCGTTGACGACGTCGCCCGTCACGAGGCCGCTCGAGCCAAAGTGCCAGGGCATGGCGATCTGGTGCACCTCGCGGCCGTGCACGACGAGCGGGCGCATGCGGAAGGTGACCATCGCCCGGGCCTCGATGCGGCCACGGGCCGTGATGACGCGCACTCGGTCGCCGTGCGCGATGCCCGTCGCGCGCGCCAGCTCCGGAGACAACTCGCAGAAGAGCGCGGGTTGCAGCTCCGCCAGGTGCGAGAGCGTGCGGGACATGGCGCCCGACGTGTGGTGCTCGGTCAGCCGGTAGGTCGTGAGCACGTGCGGGTAGTCCGGATCCGGCGACGCCGCGTACGGATTGTCCGGACGATCGCGCCGATCGGCGGCCGGGTTCGTCTGCTGTGGATACACCTCGTTCAGGACCGGCGATTCGAGCGGTTCGTAGTGAGCCGGCAGCGGGCCGTCCTTGAGGCCGGTGGGCACCCAGAGCCAGCCGAGTCCGTCGGCGTGCATGATGAACGGCGCGGCGTCCCGGGCATCGCGCGCGCAGTCCGGCGTGTCGAGGCCGGTCCATTCGCCGGCGCGGTCATCCCACCAGACAAGTTTTTTCGCGTCGCTCCACGGCCGTCCGTCCGGGCGCGCCGACGCGCGGTTATAGAGGATGCGGCGATCGGCCGGCCATGCGTAGCCCCAGCCCTGGCCGTACGGGCCGCTCGGGCGGCGCTCGCGCGCGCGATTGTCGCCAGCCGCCGGATAGACGCCCGCGTAGATCCAGCAGCCGCACGCGGTCGATCCGTCGGCGGCGAGTTCCTCGAAGCCGCGCACCTGCTCGCGGCCATCGACGCGCCAGCCGTTGATCTCGCGCAGCACGGCTTCAGCGGCGGGCTCGTCGTGCGGTCCGCCGGTCGGGTAGTCCCAGGTCAACGCGCGGAGGCCGTCGTTCCTCGGCTGATCGTCGCGCTCGGCTCTGGCTTTCAGCCGGCGTCCAAGATGCACCATGAACCAGGCGTCGCTCTTGCAATCGCCCGGCGGATCGACGGCCTTCTCGTGCCACTGCAGCAACCGCTGCGTGTTGGTGAAGGTGCCGGCCTTCTCGGCGTGGCCCGCGGCCGGGAAGAAGAACACCTCGGTGCCGATGCGATCCGGCGCGGTCTCCCCGGATCGCACCTCCGGCGAGTCCTTCCAGAACGTCGCCGTCTCGACCTCGACCATGTCGCGCACGACCAGCCACTTCAGATTCGCGAGCGCGCGCCGTTCGAGCGCGGCGTTCGGCGCGCCGACGGCCGGGTTCTGCCCCATGACGAACAGCCCGTCCATTTTGCCGTCCGCCATGTCCAGCCAGTAGCCCTGATGCGAGTGATCGCCCGAGATGCGCGGCAGCCAGCCGAAGCCGAAGTCGCGCCCGCGGGACGTGGGGCCGTACCACGCGGTGAGGAGGCTCACGGCGTACTTGTCGAAACTGGACCACGCGCCGGCCGTCGCGCGGTGCCGCACGATGTACCGCGAGAGCGTCGCCGTGTCCGGCCCGAACGCGGGCATCGGCAGGTAGCCGGGCAGGAGGTCGTAGAGCGTCGGGATGTCGGTCGATCCCTGGATCGAGGCGTGGCCGCGCAGCGCGAGGATGCCGCCGCCCGGCCGGCCGATGTTGCCGAGCAGCAACTGCAGGATCGCGGCCGACCGCACGATCTGCGCGCCGACCGAGTGCTGCGTCAGGCCGACCGCGTAGCAAATCGTGCCGGTGCGATCCGGGCCCGACGCGTCCGCGTACCGGCGCGCGATCTCGAGAAACGTCTCGCGCGGAATGCCGCACACGCGCTCGACCATCTCCGGCGTGTAGCGCGCGAAATGCCGGACGAGATGCTGGTAGACCGAGCGCGGATGCCGCAGCGTCGGATCCCGGCGCGCCTGGCCCGATTCATCGAGGTCGTACTGCCAGGTCGCCGTGTCGTACGTCCGCGTGTCGGCGTTCCATCCGGAGAAGAGCCCCTCGAGATCCTCGGGGCTCTTGAAGTCCTCGCGTACGAGGACGCTCGCGTTCGTGTAGGCGACGACGTACTCGCGGAAGGCGAGGTCGTGGGCGAGCACGTGGTGGATGAGGCCCCCGAAAAACGCGATGTCCGACCCGGCGCGAATCGGCGCCCACAGGTCGGCCATCGCCGACGTGCGGCTGAACCGCGGATCGACATGGATGACCAGCGCGCCGCGCTCGCGCGCTTTGACGACGAAGCGGAAGCCGACCGGATGCGCCTCCGCCATCGAGGAACCGACGATGAGGATGGCGTCGGCGTTGATGAGGTCCTGCTGGGTGGTCGTCGCGCCGCCGCGCCCGAGTGTGGTGCCCAGACCGGGCACCGTCGCGCTATGTCATATCCGGGCCTGGTTGCTGATGGCCACCATCCCGAGGCCGCCCGCGAAGAGCTTCTTGATGAGGTAGTTCTCTTCGTTGTCGAGCGTCGCGCCGCCGAGGTGCGCGATGTTCGGGCATTGCATGAGCGGGAGGCCGTCGCGTTCCGCGATAAACCCGCGGTCGCGCGTGGTCCACACGCGATCCGCGATCATGTCGAGCGCGGTCTCCGGATCGAGATCCTGCCAGTCGGCCGCGAATGGCGCGCGGTATTTGACGCGCGTCGCGCGCGCGGCGTGCGTCAGCAGCTCGAAGCTGGCGGCGCCCTTCGGGCAGAGATGGCCCTCGGAGATGGGCGATTCGGGATCACCTTCGATCGAGACCAGTTTGCCGTGGCGATGAAAGACCAGCTGGCCGCAGCCGACCGCGCAGTAGGGGCAGACCGAGCGCGCGACCGATGCACCCGACGTCTTCGGCTCGAGGTCGCGCGTGCGCGCGGTCATCGCCTCGCGCCCGGTGCCGTCACCGCCGTCGAGGAACTGGCGCATCGCGGGCCAACGACGAAGGAGGGAGGACATGGGCGAATTCTACGCCGGGTACGCCGGGTACGGCAGGTACGCCAGGTGCGCCGTTAGCTCCCGATGAGATGCCAATGCAGATACGTGACGAGCTGTGTTTCCGGGCCGTTGCTCAGGACTCGATACGTCTGGATTTTGTGCACGGCAATCAGCGTGCGCAACAGATCGAAGCAGCCGAGCACGAACGGACCGTCTTCGACGCTGATGTCCGCAATGTTCTTGATGTCGCGCTTGGGAAAGAGCACGAAGTGCTTCGGTGCTTGTGGGGCAGGGTGTGCGATCGCGACGCAGCGATCGGTCTCTTGAACAAGGTTTGGCAGTACGCTCGGAGCGAGGCGAATTCCGGCTGAGACAAGTAGCCCGGCGAGGTCGTTTGGTTTGTAACAGCTGCCCCCACAATTGCCAAGGGCTGCGAAGGATCGAGGTTGTGAGTTCTTGAGGAGCGCAGCGCCCAGAAGCAGACCAAGGAGAAACGCGATCGCTGGCCAAATGAGACGCTTCATATGGGGTCTAATCCTCCCTTGGTTCACGCGCGTTCACGCGTTCACCCGTTCACGCGTTCACCCGTTCACCCGTTCACGAGTTGCCAGTATCACTCCCGGCGCCATCTTCCCGTCCGGATCGATGGCGCGCTTGATCGCGCGCATTTCCTCGATGCCGGCATCCCCGTAGAGCTGGCGGAGCAGCGCCTGTTTGAGCGCGCCGCGGCCGACGCCATGCTCCGCGAGCGGGCAACCGCCGAGCCGGACGACCTCGCGGCCGAACTCGAGAATCGCCTCGCGGCCGGCCACCACGTCGTCGTAGGTCCTGGGGATCACGTTCGGGTGCACGTTGCCATCCGAGACGTGGCCCCAGACGGCGTAGTCCAGCCCGCGGCGCGTGAAGCCGTCGCGGTAGATCGACATCATCTCGGCGAATCGATCGAAGGGGACGATCATGTCGGCCGCCGTTTTGTCGATGCGTGGATCGACGGTCCGCCTGGCCTCGCCGACGCGGCGATTCACGCCGGTCGGGGCGCCTTCGCGGAACGCCAGAATCTGCCGCGCGCGCCGGCCCTCGCCGGGCAGCGCAATCTCGGCGTCGCCGGCCGCGCCGTGCTCGTGCAGCAGACGGGCGAATCGGCCGATGGCCGAATCCGGCGCGCCCGGTTCGAGCGCGGACGACATGTCCTGAAAAATCTCGTCGTCGGTCGTGCCGGCCGGCCGTTCGACCTGGATGATGAGGAGCAGATCGGTGTCTGGCGCGACGGTGATGGCCTGCGCGCGGTCGACGCCATCTTCGCGCAGGACTTCGAGGCAGCGCCGATCGAGCGACTCGATGGCGGCGATGTCGATGCCACACGGATCCTGCGACCGCCAGGTTTCGGTCGCTGCCCTCCGTAAGTCGCCCACGAGCGCGAGGCCCGCCTGCTCCGTGCGCATCGGCACTTGTGCAAACACGACGACCGGCTGCGTCGGCAGCACCCGTAGCGTCGCGTTCACCACGACGCCGAGCGTGCCCTCCGCGCCGATGAAGAGATCAATGAGGTCCATGTCAGGACCCGCGAAGT
>JANOGJ010000074.1:0-8507 GCA_031405995.1 Acidobacteriota bacterium | reverse complement strand
CACCGCCGAAGCGTTGATCTCGCTCCGCGGCCTCGAAAAATCGTACGCGCACGGCACCAGCCGGACCTGGGTGCTGCGCCGCATCACCATCGACATCAAGGACGGCGAGTTCGTCTCGATCATGGGGCCGTCGGGCGCGGGCAAGTCGACCCTGCTTCATATCGTCGGCATGCATGATTCGGCCTGGGCCGGCGAGTACTACTTCGGCGGTCAGCCCGTGCACCGCCTGGCGCCCAAGGACCGGGCCCGGCTCCACAAGCAGTACATCGGGTTCGTGTTCCAGAGCTATCACCTGCTCGATCACCTGACCGTTTACGAGAACCTCGACGTCCCGCTGTCCTATCGCGACATCCGCAAGTCGGAGCGCGACAGCATGGTGTGTGACGTCCTCGACCGTTTCAACATCGTCGGCAAGAAGGACCTGTATCCGAATCAGCTGTCGGGCGGCCAGCAGCAACTCGTGGCCGTGGCGCGCGCCGTCATCGCCAATCCCAAGGTGATCCTTGCCGATGAGCCGACCGGCAACCTGCACTCGAGCCAGGGCCGTGAGATCATGGAGCTCTTCAAGAAGTTGAACGAAGGCGGCGCCACGATTATTCAGGTCACGCACTCGGAGACCAACGCGTCCTACGGCTCGCGCATCATCGAGTTGAAGGACGGGTGGGTGGTCTGAGCCGGACGTCCGTCCGCTTCGTCGCGGGCCTGGCCGGTCTGGCGCTGGGCCTGACCGCGTGCGGCGCGACGCCAGCGCCGCGTCGCTACGAACTCACCGGCCAGATTCTGGCCGTGCATGCCGCCGAGCGGCAGCTCACGATCGCCCATCAGGACATCCCCAACTTCATGCCGGGCATGACGATGACGTTCGACGTCGCGCCGGCCGGGCTGCTGGACGGCCGGGCGCCGGGAGAACTGGTGCGCGCGACCCTCGAAGTGACCGACGCGAAAGGGGTGATCGTCGCCGTCACGCACGTCGGCGAGGCGCCCCTGCCCGATCCATCCACGGCGAATCTGGCGGAAGGCATCGTCCAGGTCGGAGATGCGGCCCCGGACGCGGCGCTCATCGACCAGACGGATCGCCGGCGGGCCTTCTCTGAATGGAAGGGCACGCTGACGCTGCTGACGTTCATCTACACGCAGTGCCCGCTGCCGAACTTTTGTCCTTTGATGGACCAGAACTTCTCGACGATCCAGCGCGCCGTGGCCGAGGACGCGGCGCTGCGCGGCCGCGTCAAGCTCGTCACCGTGTCGTTTGACCCGGCTCATGACACGCCGGCGGTGCTCGCGCTGCACGCCGCACGGCGGCGGGCTGACGCCGCCGTCTGGACGTTTCTCACCGGGGACCTGGTCACGATCCAGCGGTTCGCGGGTAAGTTCGGCGTCAGTCTCCTCCGCACGCCGCCCACGTCGGCCGAGATTACCCACAACCTGCGGACGTTCCTCATCGGCGCCGATGGCCGCGTGGCCAGGATCTACGCGGGCAACGACTGGACGCCGAGCGCGGTACTGGCCGACCTGCGCCGCGCCGTCCGCCGGCCGTGACGGGCACCGCGCCGCCGACCTCGAGCTTCCTGCCGGCGGAGCGCCGGCTCCTTCGCGCTCTGACGACGCCCCGCGACGTCCAGCGCTTCCTGAATCGCCTGCCGTACAACACGGAGCCGCCTCCGGACCCGGCGACGCTGCGGTCGTTCCGCGGTGTCGTGGCGCGCCGGACGGCGCATTGTCTCGAGGCGGCGATTTCGGCCGCCGTGATTCTCGAGCAGCACGGCCTGCCGCCGACGGTCATGAGTCTCGAGTCGATCGACGGGCTCGACCACGTGATCTTCGTGTACCGGTCGCGAGGGCGCTGGGGATCGGTGGCGCGGTCGCGCGATCCGGGCCTGCACGGGCGCCGGCCGGTGTTCCGGACGCTGCGGCACCTGGCGCAAAGCTACTTCGACCCGTTCGTGGATCGCACGGGCTGCCTCAAGGCGTACGGCGCCGTGGACCTGCGCGTCCTCGGCAACTACGACTGGCGCCTCTCGGCCGGCAATGTGTGGAAGGTCGAGCGGCTGCTGTTCGAGATCCCGCACCGCCCGATCCGATCGTCGCGGGCGCGGGTGGCGCGCCTCCGCGCGCGGTACTTCGCGTTCAAGGCGGAGCACCCGGACGACCGTCCGGTCTTCTACGACCGAAGGGCGTGGACGGAGATCTAAGGGGTCGTACCTCGATCTGTGGAAAACTCCACGACCTCACCTTCGAACGAGGGTCCTGGAGTTTTCCACAGATCGAGGTACGACCCCTTCAGTCTAAATCGAAGTCGCGACTCGGTTTCGTGACCGGTTCGTCGTGGGCCTGCTTCAGCGCCTCTTCGAAGCGTTTCGACAGCGCGTCGCCGCGGGTCCTCTCGGACTGGACCGACTGTTCGAACAGCGCGTCGCGGCGCGCCTTGGCGTCCGCCAGGATGCGGTGCGCGTCGTCGAGCCTGGGCTTGTCGGGGCGCTCGGGTTCGACATGGCGCACGACACGCCGCAGGCCCTCGTCGATGATCAGCGTCGACTGACAGCACGGACAGGTGACGTCGTACTCGGTTGTGAGCTTGCCCATGGCCGCCGGCCCCTCCCTGCGCCGGCCCTATGATAGCCACATGCCGCGCGACTGGGTGGACGTTCGCATCGTCACCTACAACATCCACCGATCGCAGGGCATGGACCGGCGGACCCGCCCCGGGCGGATTGCGGCCGTGCTCGCGGCCATCGAGCCCGACATCGTCGCGCTGCAGGAGGTCATCGGACCGGGCCTCTCGGGCCCGGGGCACGCCGAGGAGATCGGCGCGGCGCTCGGCATGGGGTGGGTCATGGCGCCCACGCGCGAATTGCGGCGTCACCAGTTCGGCAACGCGATCCTGAGCCGCCACCCGATCCGCGACCACACCCAGCACGACCTCTCGTGGAAGACCTGCGAGCCGCGGAACGGCATGCGCGTGTCGATCGATCTTGGCGCGACCGGTCCCCTGCACGTCTACAACGTGCATCTCGGCACGGCCCTGCTCGAACGACGCTACCAGGCGCCACGGCTCGCGGCCTGGGTGCACGACCGCCGGCTCCATGGTCCCAAGGTCGTCGTCGGCGACTTCAACGAGTGGGGCCGGGGCCTCGTGAACGACGTCCTCGCCGAGCGGCTGCAGAGCCTCAACCTGTTTCCCCACTTGAAGCGCCGGCGCACGTATCCCGGTTTCTTCCCGCTGCTGCACCTGGACCACATCTACTTCGCGGGGGACGTCTCGGTCCGGCGCGTCGAACTGCCGCGGTCCCGCCTCGCGCTGGTCGCCTCGGATCACCTGCCGCTCGTCGCCGATCTACGGGTTCGCTGGTAGGCCCTGCCCTGAGCGAGGCCCGGAGGGCCGAGTCGAAGGGTTGACACTGAGATAGCAGAGTGATATCACTATGCAATCTCAGTTGTCCGACGGCAGGAGGCCCCATGATCACCGAACGCGCCCGCGCTACGTTGTCAGGATGGTTCGCCCTTCCCGTGCTGCTTGGAGGCATGGGCCTCAGCCTGTGGCAGTTCATTCAGACGATCGACGCGCATGGCGGTCCGCTCGCCATCGTCGCCTGGGCGGCGGCTCTGGCGGTCCTCTCGACGCTGCTGGGCGGGTTCTTCACGGTCAACCCGAACGAGGCGCGCGTGCTGACGCTCTTCGGCAAGTACACCGGCAGCGTCAAGCGCGACGGCTTCCACTGGGCGAATCCCTTCCTCACCAAGCGGCGCATCTCGCTCCGCCTCCGCAACTTCGAAGGCTCGCAGATCAAGGTCAACGACCTCGAAGGCAACCCGATCGAGATCGGGGCCGTCGTGGTGTGGCGCGTGGTCGAAACCGCCGAGGCGTGCTTCGAGGTGGACAACTACGAGCACTACGTGAAAGTGCAAAGCGAGACCGCCGTCCGCAACCTGGCCACCCGGTTCCCCTACGACGCCCACATTGACGGCCACAAGTCTCTTCGGGGCAACACCGCGGAAGTGGCCGAACACCTGAAGGTCGAGGTGCAGGAGCGCCTGGCCAAGGCCGGCGTGGAGGTGCTCGAGGCGCGAATCAACCACCTCGCCTACGCGCCGGAAATCGCGGGCGCGATGCTGCAGCGCCAGCAGGCCGGCGCGATCATCGCCGCACGGCAGCGCATCGTCGAAGGCGCGGTCGGCATGGTCGAAATGGCGCTCGAGATGCTGTCACGGCGCGAGATCGTCAGCCTCGACAACGAGCGCAAAGCGGCGATGGTGAGCAACCTGCTCGTCGTGCTCTGCGGCGATCGCAACACGCAGCCGGTCATCAACGCCGGGACGATTTACCAGTAGACGCGCGAACTGGCGCGCGAGGCGCCGGGTGGCCACCCATGCCGGAACGCAAGCCGTTTCTCCTGCGAATCGATCGCCAGGTCCTCGACGCGCTGCAGCGTTGGGCGGGCGATGATCTCCGGAGCCTGAACGGTCAGATTGAATTCGTGCTCAGGCGGGCGCTCGAGGAGACGGGCCGTTCGTCGACTCGCCCTTCGACTCGGTCCTCCGGACCTCGCTCAGGGCAGGCCCAGAAATAGCACGCCGTTAGTTCTCTTCGAAATCCGGCTGGACGTGATCGAGCGGCCGCGTCGCCGGCCGGAGCGCTTCGCGGTGATCGAACATCGGCGCGCCGCCGACATGGATGGCGATCTGGCAGCCCTCGGCCTTCCGACGCACCACGACGGTGACCGGACTGCCCTGCACGCCTTCGCGAAACCCGACGAGACAGCCGCACGCCAGGCGCGCCTGGAGACCAGTCTCCTTCACAGGGCCCCCGCCTTGGGCAGGAGCGCCTTCACCTGTTCCTCGAACCATTCCTTCGTCGCGGACCCCGGGTGTTTGAGCCTGACGGTGCCATCGGTCCTGATGAACCACGTCACGGGAATGAAAAACACCGCCTCGTACGTCTCGAGGAGCCGGTCCTGCCCGAGGCCCACCAGCACGGGGTAGTTCATCTTGAACTGCTGGGCGAACGGCCGCAGATCATCGGCCGAGTCGTCAATCGAGATCCCGAGGATCGCGAGCTTCTGATCACGGTACTTCTCGACCAGGTCGACGAAGATGGGGATTTCGTGCTTGCACGGCGCGCAGTAGGTGGCCCAGAAGTTGAGGACGAGGGGCCGCCCCTTGTAGTCCGCGAGGCGCACGTCCTTGCCGTCCATGTCCTTCACGGTGAAGTCGAGGTCGGCGGCGACCGTGTCCGGATCGACCGGCGCGGACGGTCTGCCGTTGGGCGTCGCGAGCCACCCGATTCCGGCGAGCGCGACCAGGCCGACGACGGCCGCCATCACCCACCCGCGGCGAGCGGGGCGCGGCGTCACGGGCGTCTCGGTCTCCATTGCGCCTCTCACATTACTACCTTCCGCGGCGACCGCGCCACCCGGCGATGTGTCCCCGTGTCCACCACAGACGACGCCCGCCGCGCGAATGGGCCGCGTTTTCCGGCCCACCGCCGCGGGCACGCAGTTTGCTGACTCCTGCCGTCAGCCCCGGGGTGTAAGATCGCGTGTCGGTCCCCGCGGGGATCGCTTTCGTGTTTCGTTTGAGGTGACCCTATGCGGATGCGCGGCTCGCGCATGATGACGTTCTTCGGAGTGTGTGCGTTCGTGGCGGCCGGCTTGATCCCGGCTCCGGTCGAGGCGCAGACCCCGTTCGTCCCCTACTTCGGCAAGAACCGTGTGCACTACGACCGGTTCGAATGGCACATCTACAAGACCGACCACTTCGAGATCTTCTACTACCCGTCGCTCGAGCCGCACCTCGCGCGCATCGCGTCGTTCGCCGAGAGCGCCTACCAGCGCATCAGCGGCGAGCTCAAACACGATTTGCCGGACCGCGTCCCGCTCATCCTCTTCAAGACACAGAGCGAGTTCCAGTCGGGCCAGAACATCACAGGCAGCGAGCTGCCGGAAGGCGTGCTGGCGTTCGCCGAGCCCGAGCGGAACCGGATGGTCCTGCCGATCGACGAGCCGCCCGACCAGCTGTACCGGCTGATCACGCACGAGCTGACGCACGTCTTCGAATTCGACATCATCCCGCGCGGCATCATGGGCACGTCGCTGCCGTTGTGGATGGACGAAGGCCTGGCCAACTACATGGCCGGCTACTGGAACGTGCTCGACCTGATGCAGGTGCGCGACGCGGCGCTCTCGGACAACGTGCCCAAGATGAGCGACTTCCAGTCCCAGCCGCTGTCGGGCCGGCTGCCCTACTCGCTCGGCCACGCGACGTTCGAGTTCATCGAGTCGAAGTGGGGCAAGGAAGGCCTGCGGCAGTTCCTGTTCTCGCTGCGCAAGAGCGTCATCGGGGGCGGCGAGAGCGCGTATGAAGAGGCGCTCAAGCTCAAGCCGGAGGACTTCGACGAGCAGTTCGACCGGTACCTGAAAGAACGCTTCCGGCCGTTCCGCGACAAGGAACGGCCCGCCGATTACGGCCGGGACCTCGCGCTGCGGCTCCAGAAGGAGAAGCGCGAGTACGTCGCGCTGCTCTCGATCGAGCCCTCGCCGTCGGGCGACATGATCGCGGCCGTCGTCGGCAACCGCAAGGACCAGGAGCTCGACATCGTCCTGATGTCGGCCAAGGACGGCCAGTTCATCCGCAATCTCACGCAGGGCTTCGACAAGGATCGCGGCTTCGAGTACATCGGCACGTCGGGCGGCCTGCGCGGCAACCTGGTGCCGTGGATCGCGTGGGCCCCGGTGGGCGATCGGATCGCGTATTTTGCCCGCACCGAGAAGGCCAAGACGCTGGTCGTCCAGAACGTCATCACCGGCCGCGTCGAGTACCGGCTGCCGCTCGGCAGCGTGGACTCGCCGGAGTCGCCGGCGTTCAGCCCGGACGGCCGCGTCGTCGCGTTCGCGGCCCTGCGGGGCGCGGTCGCGGACCTCTTCACCGTCGCGCTCGAGACCGGCGAGATCAAGAACATCACCAACGACGCGGTGGCGGACTACGCCCCGACGTTCACCCCTGACGGCCGGTCGATCGTGTACACCGCCCGGATCAGCAGCAACGACAAGCTCTTCCAGCTGGACCTCGCGTCGGCCCAGAAGAAGCAGCTGACGTTCGGCACGCACGACGACACGGCGGCCAAGTTCGTCGACGAGCGCACGCTGCTGTTCACGTCGACGGCGATGCCGCCCACGCCGCCGGTGCCGCCAGAAGTCGCCGCCAACGCGAACATGCCCAACGTCTGGACGCTGGACCTGCGCACGGGCGAGCTGCGCCAGTGGACGGACACCGTCACGGGCAACGTCTCGCCCGTCGTGGTGCGCGGGCCCGGTCCGATGCGGATCGCGTTCGTCTCGTACTACAAGGGCGAGAACGGCATCCACATCATCACGGCCGACAAGCCGAAGGCGACCGTCGCGTCCGGGGACTTCGGGAGCGCGGGCCCCATCATCGACTTCAACCCGCCGCTCGGCCACACGCTCGTCCGCGACAACATCCACCGCAAGGGCACGTTCGAACGGATGACGCTGGCGGGCCGGCCGCCGGTGAACGTCGGTGTGACGAGCGGCGGCGACTTCCTCGGCGGCACGGAGATCGTGTTCACCGACGTGCTCGGCGACCGCCAGATCGCCTTCTCGGCGCTGTCGGTGTCGCAGTACCGCACGCTGTCGCTCTCCTACCTGAACATCGAGCGCCGGCTGCAGTACGCGCTGCAGGCCTTCTCCCAGGACTCGTTCTACTACGGCCAGGCCGGGTTCTCGTATTACGCGCCCCTCCTCGACCGCGACCAGGCGGAGGCCGTCCGGAGCCAGAAAGGCGGCACCGCGTTCGCGATCTACCCGTTCAACCGCTACACGCGCGTCGAGCTGTTCGGCGGCTACATCCACATGACCGAGCGCTACAACGATCCGAACCTCGAGGCGTTCGCGAATGAGTTCCAGACCAACCAGTTCGGCCAGGCGCTCTTCCGCAACGGCCACATGCTCCCGGTGGGCGTCTCGCTCGTGAATGAGACGACCGTGTTCCGCGAGTACGGGCCGGTCGCCGGCGCCACCTACAAAGTGTCGTTCGACGCTTCGCCCGCCATCAGCGACAGCTGGCTCTCCCGCCGGACGATCGACGTCGATGCCCGCCACTACTCGCGGCTCGGCTCGAACGGCGTGTTCGCCGTCCGCTTCAAGGGCTTCAAGAGCTGGGGCCGCAACCCGGACTTCATGTACTACGGCGGCAACTCGGAGATGCGCGGCTATCAGTACCTCGAGTTCATCGGCCAGAAGGCGTTCTTCGCGAACGCCGAGCTGAGGTTCCCGATCATCGAGGCCATGTTGACGCCGCTCGGCGTCCTCGGCGGACTGCGCGGCGTGTTCTTCGCCAACGTCGGCAGCAGCGGCTTCAACAACCAGCCCTACCAGTTCATGAGCAACTCGACGTCGGACTTCAGCCCGATCATCGGCTATGACGTGGACTTCCTGGGCAACACCACGCCGGTCTACGGGGCACCGGCCGCGGTCCGCGGCCTGCGGCGCGTC
>JANOGJ010000003.1:0-1743 GCA_031405995.1 Acidobacteriota bacterium | reverse complement strand
CCAGCTGGTCAGGAAGAAATCCGTCGCGGGCGTCCGCGCGCCCGGCATCGCCTGGTACACCAGGCTGCCATCGCGCTCGGCGATGCAGAGGAACTCGAAGCTCGCCATCGTGTTGTTGGCCGTCCGGACCGTGCGGGCCGTCGCGATCATCACGCCACCAGCCGGCGGCGTCCACCGTTCTTCCGTCGTGGCGGTCGCCGTCGCGCCCACCCAGGTGCCGCCGATCCACGCGACGTCGGCGATGGCGCCCGCCGCTTTCGTCGCCGGCCGCGCCGGCGCGAGCGGTGGCATCGGATAGGTCGAACGCTTGTATACGGTCGCGACCTGACGCGCCGTGGCCACCGGTCCCATGCTGCCTTCGACCACGAGTGTGTCCGGCGCCTCGAGCCGCAGCAGGGTTCGGACGTTGAGCTTGAGCGCCGCGCCGCCACCTGGAACGACGGTCCCGACGCGCGTGAAGGCGAGGGTCGCGCCTTCCCAGGCGGCCTTCTCGATTGTGTACGAATCACCCGCGCAGACAGCCCCGGGCACTCGCATTCGGACTTCCGGGCCGCCGAGCTCGAACGTGACTTCGATCGACACGTCGCGCACAGGCCGCGTGACGCTGAGCGAAGTCCCGGACTGCCGCAGCGCGAACTTCGGCCCCATCACCGGGCTCGGCGCCGCGGCAACGCCGGCGGGCGCGTCCTTCACGGCCGTCCACGTCCCGGAGACGTTGGGCTGCTGTTGCGCGCCACCCGAGACGGTCACCGACGCGAGCATAGCCACGACACCACACGAAACCAGTCGTTTCACAGACATCCCTCCGGCGGCGTTCGATCCGCCCCGGCACGGTACCGCGGACCGCCCGCGCTCGGCTTGGACAAACGCGACATCACCCACCTTGCTTGACTTTGACTGGATACGCCTTCTCGCCCGCAAGCACCTTCACCGGCAGGCGATTCTCGCGAAGCGGAATCGGGCACGTGGTGTACGGGTTGAACGCGCACGGCGGGTTGTACGCCTGGTTGAAGTCGAGAATCGTCGTGCCGTCGTCCAGCAGGTCTGCATACAGAAAGCGCGCGGTCTCGTACGTCTCCTGCCCGCTCGACGCGTCGCGGAACACGATGTAGAAGCGCTTCGGCCGCGTCGTGAACGGCCGGAGCCGCAGTGTCTGGCCCTGCAGCTCGAACTCGACGACGCCCTCGGTGTTGTATTCGTCCACATCGCCGAACGTGTTCAGCACTTTCATCGGCCTGGCCGCGGCGTCCTTGATGAAGCGGCCGGTGACGCGATAGTGCTCGTCGATGGGAAACCACGTGAACCCGAGGAAGCCCTTGGCCAGCGGGCCGTTCGGATCGCGGACGCGCAGGGACCGCGAGGTGCCGCTGACGTGCACGACGAGCCTGACGTCGCCGAGTGCCAGCGTGTCGGCGCCCGATCCGCCGTCGTCCTTCAGGTCAGTCGCGGTCGTGACCGGTTGGTCGCGCAGTAGAACGGTGGCGCCCTTCGCGGGTTCGAAGAGGACGCGCTCGCCGCTGAGGACGAAACGGCCGAGCGTCGCCGGCGTGGACGCCGGAAGTTGGATCTGATTGGTCGGCGCGCTGCCGGCCGTGTTGATGCCCTGCCTCAGCGGGTGCAGGCCGGCGATCGTGACCCAGTCGCGGCGATGCTCGCGTCGGTGACCGCGTCGGGTGGCGCGCAACAGCAGCCCAACGTCTCCGGGACGTGGACGGCCGTGAAGGACGCGCCCGCCGGCGTTGC
>JANOGJ010000879.1:0-4123 GCA_031405995.1 Acidobacteriota bacterium | reverse complement strand
ACCGGCGACGGCGTGGTACTCGTTCTACGGCGTGACGAGCGCCGACGCGCTCGCCTAGCGTCTGAGAGTTTCCGTCCCGCTGAGCGGCCCGAGGCACGAAGTGCCCGAGTACGGGATCACGATGTTGGTCGTGGTAATCGTCGCCGTGCCCGAAAGCGAAATCGAGCACACGCTCGGCACGCCAGGACCGCTCGCGTTGGCTGCCACCGTCCAGGTCGCCTGCGTCGCCGACGTCAGCGAGGCGCTGGCCGTGCCGTTCACCTGCAGGAACCCGTAGCACAACGCGCCGAACGTGCCGGACGCGCTGTTGCCGCTGTACTGGGTGACCGCCCAGGTGAAGTTGGTGCAGTTGTCCTGGATCGACCCGCTCGAGAGCGACGTCCAGTTGCCGGAGAGCGACTGGCCCAGGGCCGTCGGCCCAGACTGGCGCGTGACGGAAAAACAGCCCACGGAGAGTAGGGCGGCGACGGCGGCGGCGGAGAACAGTTTGCGCGTCATGGTGAAAAACTCCCCTGAACCTATCGGCTCACGCCCGGTGCCGCGACAGACCTTCATATAATCACGGGATGGCGATTCTGAAGGTGGCGCGGCTGGGCCACCCCGTACTTCGTGCAAAAGCCCTGCCGATCCCGCCCGGCGAGATTCCATCGCCCCGGATTCAGCGCCTGATCGATGACATGTTTGAAACCATGCGCGAGTACGCCGGAATTGGCCTGGCCGGGCCACAAGTGCACGAGGGCCTGCGGCTGTTCGTCGCCGGCGTCAGTGCCGGTGTGATGCCCGAAGCGCTGTCCGACGATGCCGACATGCCGCTCGTGGCGTTGATTAACCCTGAGGTCACGTTCGTGGGGCCGCCGGACAAGACGAGCTGGGAAGGCTGCCTCAGCATTCCGGACATCCGGGGTCTCGTGCCGCGCGCGGCCGAGATCCGCGTGCGGGCGTACGACCGGGCGGGGCAACCCGTGACGTTCGGCGCGACCGGACTGCCGGCCCGCGTGATCCAGCACGAAACGGATCACCTCGACGGCGTCCTGTTCTTCGACCGCATGGCGTCGCTCGACACGCTGACGTTCCTCGACGAGTACCGGCGCTACTGGACCGAAGACGAGGACGAATGACGTTTACCGCGCCCGAGTCGGCGGCTCTCGCGTCCTACTTCACCAATCTCGACCGGCCGGTGTTTGCGCTGGTGAACCTGCCAGAAACGGTCAAGGGCGCGCTGTTCGCGCGCTACTCGCGATCGCCGAAGTCGCTGCGGCGTCTGTTTCTCGACGAGTTCCTCGAGAACGTGGGCGCCGGCGCGGCGGCGGCCGGCCCCGGCGTGGGCGAAGCGCGCGCCGAGCGGCTCTACCAGAGAGTGTTCAACGAGTACGGAGACGACTCCGTGGCGCAGCTCGGCGGCGTTCACCTGGCCGTCGAGGACGCGTCCAACATCCTGACCAAGGTGCTCGAGCGCGGCCGCCTGATGGCGTACCTCGAGCAATCGACGCGCTACATTCCGTACACCGATCGGCGCGGCGACGCGTGGCGGTACCTCGTGCCGTTCGAGCTCGACGCGCACCCGGCCCTGCGCGCGATGTTCATCGACACAATGAACGCGGCGTTCGAGACCTACGCCGCGTGGATCGATCCCATGCGCGTGTGGTACGAGGCGCGGCATCCGAAGGCGGCGACGGATTCCGACGGCGTCTACCGCGCCGCGATTCGCGCCAAGGCGCTCGACACGCTGCGCGGCCTGCTGCCCGCCGCGACCCAGTCGAACGTCGGGCTGTACGGAACGGGCCAGGCGTACGAGGCGCTGCTCCTGCGGATGCGGGCGCACCCGCTGGCCGAAGCGCGGCTCACCGCCGACCTCATGCTCGAGGAGCTGCGGAAGGTGATCCCCGCGTTTCTCACGCGCGTCGATCAACCGGATCGCGGCGGACGCTGGAGCGCGTACCTGGCGGAGATCCGCGACCGGACGCGCGCGATTGCGGCGCGGTTGGACGCGGCGCATGCGGCCGCTGAAACCGACACGCCGGAAGTGACGCTCGTCGACTTCGACCCCGAGGGCGAAGTGAAGGTCGTGGCCGCCGCCCTGTACGCCGTGTCCTCGAGGCCGGATGCCGAGCTGCTCGCGCTGGCGCGCCGCATGTCGGCGGTCGAACGCGAGGAGGTGCTGCGCGCCGCGGCCGGCGATCGCGGCAACCGGCGGCACAAGCCGGGCCGCGCCTTCGAGCGCACGAGCTACCGATTCGACATCCTCACCGACTACGGCGCGTTCCGCGATTTGCAGCGGCACCGGCTGCTTACGCTGGACTGGCAGTCGCTCTCGCCCAGGCACGGCTACTCCCAACCCGAGGCCATCGTCGAGGCTGGCGGTGACCGGGCGTGGAGGGACGTGATGGACCGGTCGGCCGCGCTCCACGACGCGCTCGCAGGCGCCGGTCTCGGCGACGTCGCGCAGTACGCCGTGTCGATGGCCTATCGCGTGCGGTTTGTGATGGACATGAACGCGCGCGAGGCGATGCACGTGATCGAGCTGCGGACGGCGCCGGCGGGGCATCCCGCCTACCGGCGCGTGTGCCAGGCGATGCACCGGCTGATCGCGGACGTCGCGGGGCACCACGCGCTTGCCGCGGCGATGCGATTCGCGGATCATTCCGCTGTCGAGCTGGAACGATTGCAGGAAGAGCGGCGGCTCGAGGAAAAACGGCGCAGGGGGTGAGAGATGGCGAAAGTGGCACGCGCGGCAGTCGGCGTCGGCATCGGTCTCCTGGTCGTGAGCGTACTCGGCGCGCCGCGAGTGATCGCGGGCGACCCGTTCGGCCAGCATCCGGGCCAACCCCTTCGCATCGAGGACTACTACCGGATGCAGGCCGTGGGTGGTGTCGCGATTTCGCCCGACGGCCAGACCGTCACGTTTACCGTCTCGACTCGCATCGAAGCGACGAACGGCAGCACCGTGGAATCGTACGTCGTGCCGGCCGACGGATCGGCGCCCCCGCGCCGGATCACGCCCGTCAGGGCTGAGACACCCGCGCCGGGCATCGTGAGTCCTGATGGTAGGTGGACGGTCGTTCTTCGCGACGCGCCCCGGCCGAAGCCGGCGACGCCGCCGGTGAGCGACTTCGAGCGGCGCCATGCCGAGCGGTTCAAGGGCGCCATCTTCGATTGGATGGAGTTCCAACGCGACGGGCAGCCGTTCCCCGCGCCGGATCCGAGCGCGCGCCCGGCGCAGCAGGTCGTCCTGCGGCCAGTGAGCGGAGGCGGATCCGAGAAGGTGCTGTTCGACCAGGACCTGCGCCCGACCGGACTCGTCTGGCATCCGGGCGGCGCGATGATGGCGTTCACGGCGGATCCGTCGTGGCGCGAGGAAACGAAGTACGACCATCCCAACCTCTGGACCGTGACGACCGACGGCCGAGTGACCCGCCTGACCGACGACGGCTACGTTTACGGAGACGTCGACTTTTCGCCGGACGGTAAGTTCATGTCGTACGCGCGATCGTTCGGTACCGACATGGTGATCGGGCAGAAGCTCAACCACGGCGGCCCGCGCGACCTGTTCGTCCGGCCGGTGGATGGCGGCGGCGAGCCGGTCAACCTCACCGCGTCGTGGGATCTCGAGCCGGGAAACGCGAGCTGGTCACCGGACGGGCGCCATCTGTATTTCACGGCCGCGGTGGGCGGCGAGTCGCACCTGTTTCGCGTGGCCGTTCCGGGCGCGGGTGCGGCAGGCGCCGCGCCGGCCGCCCGCGTCGAGCAGGTCACGACCGGGGCACGCCGGCTGAACGGACTCGTGATCGATCGCGGCTTTACGACGATCGCCTACACGGTGGGCGTGCACGACGCGCCAGCGGATGTTTATGTCGCGAAGATCGACGGGACGGGCGAGCGCCGCCTGTCCAACGTCCATCGCGCCTTCATGGACCATGTCGCGTTCGGCCGCACGGAGCGGCTGCGCTGGAAGAGCTACGACGGGACGCCGATCGAAGGCTGGGTCACGCTCCCGCCCGGGTACGAATTCCTATACCAGTCCAAAACCCACTCGTACACGTTGCCGTGCACATCATACAGTCCCCACGCGTTGGGCTGGTATTGCCCCACAGCAGTGGTCCGTCCGAGATAAATCCCATTGGGG
>JANOGJ010000874.1:0-4082 GCA_031405995.1 Acidobacteriota bacterium | reverse complement strand
CCGCAAGGGCATGCTCGTCCGCCATCGCCAGTTCGGACTCGGGACCATCCTGGACGTCGAGGACCACGGCGACGACTTCAAAGTCACCGTGCGCTTCGCGGATGCGGGGACGAAGAAGCTGATGGCGAAGTACGCGGGGTTGCAGCGGGAATAAGACACTCCCTTACTCCGGCTCTGTCAGCGTCGCCATCGAGACGAGCCGGTCGCCTTCCGCGAGATCCATCAGCTTCACGCCCTGCGTGTCGCGGCCGATCGGCCGAAGGTCTCCGGTCTTCATGCGGATGATCTGTCCCTGCTCGGTGACGAGCAGCAGCTCGTCGCGGTCGGTCACGCAGGCGATGCCGACGACCGGGCCGTTGCGCTCGGACGTCTGCACGTTCTTCAGCCCGATGCCGCCGCGCGATTGGCGCCGGTACTCGCTGACGTCGGTCCGTTTGCCGTAGCCGTTCTCGCACGCCGTCAACAGCGTGGCGTCGTCGGTCACGACCTGCATCGCGACGACCTCGTCGCCGTCCCGCAGGTGCATGCCGCGCACGCCGTGGGCCGTCCGGCCCATCGGCCGCGCATCCGCCTCCGCGAACCGGATCGCCATCCCGTTGCGCGATCCGATCACCAGGTCCTTGACGCCGTCCGTCTCCGCCACCGCGATCAACCGGTCGTCGTCGTCGATCTGGATGGCGATGATGCCCGCCGACCGCGGATTCGAGAACGCCGAGAGGTCCGTCTTCTTGATGGTGCCCTTGCGCGTGCCCATCACGATGAACCGCTGGCCTTCGACGTCGGGAAACGCCTGGACGCGGAGCAGCGAGGCGATCTTCTCGCCGTCCACCATGTGGACCAGATTCGCGATCGCCTTGCCCTTGCTGCTGCGGCCGACCTCCGGCACGTCGTACACGCGGAGCCAGTAGCACTTGCCGCGGTCCGTGAAAATCAGGATGTAGGCGTGCGTGTTCGCGACGAAGAGGTGCCGGACGACGTCTTCCTCGCGCGTCTGCATGCCGATGAGGCCCTTGCCGCCGCGCCGCTGCTTCCGGTAGGCGTCGAGCGCGGTGCGCTTGATGTAGCCCGTGCTCGTCGCCGTGATGACGACGTCCTCGTCGGCAATCAGATCCTCGATCCGGAACTCGCCGGTTTCCTCGATGATGTCCGTGCGCCGGTCGTCGCCGTACTTCTCGCGGACCGCCTTCAGCTCGTCCACGACGAGCCCGATGAGCAGTTCTTCGCTTGAAAGAATCGCGCGCAGCCGTTGGATCGTCTTCATCAGCTCGGCCAGCTCGTCGAGGATCTTCTGCCGCTCGAGGCCGGTCAGCCGCTGGAGCTGCATGTCGAGGATTGCCTGCCCCTGGATCGGCGTCAGGCCGAACTGGGTGATGAGCCCCGTCCGGGCCTCCGCCGGATTCTTCGACCCGCGGATCAGCGTGATGACGGCGTCGAGGTGATCGAGCGCGATCCGCAGGCCCTCGAGGACGTGCGCGCGGGCCTCGGCCTTGCGCAGCTCGAACTCCGTCCGGCGGCGCACCACCTCGCGCCGGAACTCGACGAAGAGCTCGACCATGTCGAGCAGCCCGAGCACGCGCGGCCGGCCCGCGACGATGGCCAGCAGCGTGATGCCGTAGCCCATCTGCAGCTTCGTGTGCTTGTAGAGGTTGTTCAGGATGACGTCGGGCAGCTCGCCGCGCCGCAGCTCGACGACGATGCGCATGCCGTCGCGGTCGGACTCGTCGCGCAGATCCGAGATGCCCTCGATCTTCTTGTCGCGGACGAGCTCGGCGATGTCGGCGACGAGCGTCGCCTTGTTCACCATGTACGGGATCTCGGTGATCACGATCGAGACCCGGTCGCCCTTCTTGTGCTCTTCGAACGCGGCCTTGCCGCGCACGGTCATGCCGCCGCGGCCGTCCTTGTAGGCGCGGTAGATGCCCTCGCGCCCCACGATGGTGCCGCCGGACGGAAAGTCAGGACCGGGAATCGTCTGCAGCAGGAAGCGGAACTTCTCTTCCTTCGACGCCGTCCGGCGCTCGATCACGCCGATCACGCCGTCGATGACCTCGCGCATGTTGTGCGGCGGAATGCTCGTCGCCATGCCGACGGCGATGCCCGTGGAGCCGTTGACGAGCAGGTTCGGGAACGGCGTCGGCAGGACCGTCGGTTCCTCGGTCGTCTCGTCGTAGTTCGGAACGAAGTCGACCGTCTCCTTGTCGAGGTCGGCCATCATGACCTCGGCGAGCGACTCGGGCCGGCCCTCCGTGTAGCGCATCGCCGCGGGCGGATCGCCGTCGATCGAGCCGAAGTTGCCCTGCCCGTCGACGAGCGGGTAGCGCATGTTGAAATCCTGGGCGAGGCGCACGAGCGTGTCGTACGCCGGCGCGTCGCCGTGCGGATGGAACTTGCCGATGACCTCGCCGACGATGGCCGCGCACTTGCGGTAGGCGCGGTTCGACGCGAGCCCCATGTGCCGCATCGCGTAGAGGACGCGCCGGTTGGCCGGCTTCAACCCGTCCCGAACGTCAGGCAGCGCGCGCCCGATGATGACGCTCATGGCGTAATCCATGTACGAGCGCTTCATCTCGTCTTCGATGTTGACGGGAATCTTGGATTGCGGAGTCTGATCCATGCGTGCGTTAGATATCCAGGTTCTTCGCGAACAGCGCGTTGTCTTCGATGAACTTCCGGCGCGGCTCGACCTGGTCGCCCATGAGCGTCGTGAACATCAGGTCGGCTTCGGTGTGGTCCTCGGCTTTGACCTGGAGCAACGTGCGAATCGTCGGATCCATCGTGGTGGCCCAGAGCGTCTCCGGGTTCATCTCGCCGAGGCCCTTGTAGCGGTTGATCGCCAGGCCGCGGCGGCCCGCGGCGACGAAGTACTCGACCAGCTCGTCGATCGACTCGACGCGCGTGTCGGTGTCGTGCGCGGCCTTCGCGGTTTTCGCCGCCGGCGCGTCGCCCCCCGCCTCGGCGGCGGCCTCCTCCGCGTCGGCGTTGTCATCGCGCGCGGCCACGGCCGTCCGGATCGTCACCGCGCCCGTCATCAGGTCGCGCACGTCCTGGTAGGCGGCGGCGAGCGTGCGGAATTCGCCGGTCGTCACGAAGTCCATGTCGAGCCGGTGCCGGCGTCCGTACCCGGCCGACCGGTCCTCCAGCGCCACGGCGTACGCCTGATGCTCGGGATCGTCCACGACGGTGGCGAGCACTTCCGGCGTCTTCAGGTGGGCCGCCAGCGCCTCGACCGCCGGCTGACTGGACCAGAACGCCTTCTCGCGCGCCTCGCCTTCAAGGAGGGCGAGGATGGCGCGGCGGGCCGGCCCGCGGCGCTCGACGACCTGGAGCAGCTTGCGGAACACCATCATCTTCTCGAGGCGGCGCTCGAGCGCATCACCGGAGATGTCCTGGCCGCCGGGCAGTACCAGCGTGCGGGATTCCGCCGCGCGGCGGATGAGGTACGCCTCGAGGTCGCGTTCGTCCTTGATGAACGTCTCGTGACGGCCACGCTTCACCCGGAAGAGCGGCGGCTGCGCGATGTACACGTGCCCGCGATCCACGAGCTCGCGCATCTGCCGGTAGAAGAACGTCAGGAGCAGCGTGCGGATGTGCGATCCGTCCACGTCCGCGTCCGTCATGATGATGACGCGGTGGTACCGCAACTTGGTCACGTCGAATTCGTCTTCGCCGATCCCGCACCCGAGCGCCGCGATGAGCGTGCGGATCTCCTCGTGCGAGAGCATCTTGTCGAAGCGCGCCTTCTCGACGTTGAGGATCTTGCCCTTGATCGGCAGGATCGCCTGGAACCGCCGGTCGCGGCCCTGTTTGGCTGAGCCGCCGGCCGACTCGCCCTCGACGATGTAGATCTCGCACTGCGCCGGGTCGCGCTCCTGGCAGTCGGCCAGCTTGCCCGGCAGCGACATGTTGTCCAGCGCGCCCTTGCGCCGCACGAGATCACGGGCTTTGCGCGCCGCCTCGCGCGCGAGCGCCGCTTCCACCGCCTTGGCCACGATGCGTCGCGAGACGCTGGGCGTCTCCTCGAGAAACGCGCCCAGCCGGTCGTTGACGATGCCCTCCACGATGCCCTTCACTTCGGTGTTGCC
>JANOGJ010000859.1:0-3877 GCA_031405995.1 Acidobacteriota bacterium | reverse complement strand
TCTTGGTCACGCCCGTGACGTCGCCTTCGAGCGCCGCCTTCCGGAAGCACAGGCGGCACATCGCGAACTTACGCATGTAGGCCCGCGGCCGGCCGCACAGCTTGCAGCGGTTGCGCAGGCGGATCTTGTATTTCGGCGTCTTGGCTTCCTTGGCGATCTTCGCAGTCGTAGCCATATCGTCCTTAGTTCGCGCGGAACGGCATGCCCATCAACTGGAGCAGCTTCCGCGCTTCTTCATCCGTCCGGGCCGTCGTGACCACGGACACGTTCATGCCGCGCGCCTTGTCGACCTTCATGTAGTCGATCTCCGGGAAGAGCAGCTGGTCGCGCAGGCCCAGCGTGTAGTTGCCTCGGCCGTCGAACCCCTTGGGCGACACGCCGCGGAAGTCACGCACACGCGGCAGCGCGATGCTGATGAGACGGTCGAGAAACTCGTACATCCGCTCGCCACGCAGCGTCACCATCGCGCCAATCGGCATGCCCTGGCGCAGCTTGAACTGCGCAATGGACTTCGTGGAGCGCCGGATCACGGCCTTCTGCCCCGTGATGCGGCCGAGCTCGTCAGCGCCGGTGTCGGCCACCTTCGCGTTCTGCGTCGCCTCGCCCAGCCCCATATTGACGACGACTTTCTCGAGCCGGGGAATCGCCATCACGTTCTTGTAGCCGAACTCCTTCTTGAGCGTCGGCGCGACTTCCTTCTGGTAGCGATCCTTCAGGCGATTCATTTGTCGACCACTCCCTCGCACTTGCGGCAGATCCGGACCTTGCGCCCGTCGTTCAGGATCCGGTGGCCCACGCGGGTCATCGTGCTGCACTCGGGGCACACGAGCTGCACGTTGCTGGCGTGCAGCGAGGCCTCGCGCTCGACGATGCCGCCCTTGATGTTCTTCTGCGGGTTCGGCCGCGTGTGACGCTTGATGATGTTCACGCCCTCGACGATCAGGCGATTCTTCACCGGGAGCACCTTGAGCACGCGCCCCCGCTTCCCGCTGTCCTTGCCCGTCGTCACGACGACGGTGTCATTGCGGCGGATGGGTGTTTGCAGTCTCGACACGTCCTAGAGCACCTCAGGCGCGAGCGAAATGATCTTCATGAACCGGCGCTCGCGCAGTTCCCGCGCCACGGGACCGAACACGCGCGTGCCGATCGGCTCGTTCTCGTCGTTGACCAGCACGGCGGCGTTGCGATCGAAGCGGATGTAGGTGCCGTCACGACGCCGCTGTTCTTTGACCGTCCTCACGATCACCGCCTTGACGACCTGCCCCTTCTTCACGGTCCCGTCCGGCGTGGCTTCCTTGACCGACGCCGTCACGATGTCGCCGAGCCGCGCGTAGCGCCCCGTCGATCCGCCAATCGGGTTGATCACCGAGATCTTCCGCGCACCGGAGTTGTCGGCGACGTCCAAAATGGAGCGCATTTGAATCATGGTGCTTCCCTAGACCCCCGCCGCCTTCGCGACCACGCGCGTCACGACCCAGCGCTTACGACGGCTGAGCGGCCGGGACTCGGCAATGGCCACCGTGTCGCCCACCCTGGCCTCGTTGTTCTCGTTGTGCGCAACGAACTTCGAGGTCTTGCGCTGGCTCTTGCCGTAGACCTCGTGCCGCACCTGCCGCTCCACGGCGACCACCACGGTCTTCTCCATCTTGTCGCTGACCACGGTCCCTGTCAGTTGTGCTTTGAAGCTCATGTCACTTCCCCGGCGGGCCTACACAGCAAGACCCGCCCTACAACCCGCGCCAGTCGGCCGGGTCTTGTTCTTCGGACCCGGCTACTTCGCTGCCGCCTGGAGTTCCTTCTCCCGGAGAATCGTCTTGATGCGCGCCACGTCCCGGCGGATCTCGCGTACCTTGCCCGGCGCCTCGAGCTGCCCCATCGACTTCTGGATGCGCAGCCGGAAGATCTGATCGTCGAGGTCCTTCACGCGCACGCGCAGGTCGTCCACGGTCAGCTCCCGGATTTCCGTCGCGTTCATGACGCCTTCTCCTGCGCAAAGCGCGTGGCGAACTTCGTCTTGATCGGCAGCTTCGCCGCGGCCAACTGCATCGCGCGACGGGCTTCGATCTCGGTGACGCCCTCCATCTCGAACATGATGCGGCCGGGCCGAACGACGCACACCCATTCCTCGGGCGCGCCCTTGCCCTTGCCCATGCGGGTTTCCGCCGGCTTCTTCGTGATCGGCTTGTCCGGGAACACGCGGACCCAGATCTTGCCGCCGCGCTTGATGAACCGCGTCATCGCCACACGGGCCGCCTCGATCTGACGTGCCGTCATCCAGCAGGGCTCCATCGCCTTGAGCCCGTAGTCGCCGAACGACACGTCCGAGCCGCGCCACGCCTTGCCGGTCATACGCCCGCGCTGCTGCTTGCGGTACTTGACGGTCTTCGGCATCAACATCGTTCGTTACCCTTCACCTGCCGGGTCCGCTTCGCGGCACCCGGCCTACAGTACGTGGGGTGGGTTCCGCGCAGCGGACCCGCCGGATCGCCATCATGGTCGAGCGGGACGCCGGGGCGCCCTGTCGCGATACTCTTCGTCGCGTCCCACGCGCGGCACCAGGCGCTCGCCCTTGTAGAGCCACACCTTGACGCCGATTTGCCCGTAGGTCGTGCTCGCCTCCGCGAAGCCGTAATCGATGTCCGCGCGCAACGTCTGCAGCGGCAACTGGCCGTGCAGGTACCACTCCGAGCGGGCGATCTCCGCGCCGTTCAACCGCCCGGAGACGCGTACCTTGATGCCCCGCGCCCCAAAGCGCAGCGCCGACTCCACGGCCTTGCGCATCGCGCGCCGGAAGGCGACGCGCTTCTCGAGCTGCACCGCGACGGATTCCGAGATCAGCTGAGCCTCGAGCTCTGGCTTCTGAATCTCCTGGATGTTGATGAAGACCTCGCGGCTCGTGCGCTTCTGGATCTCCTGCTTCAGCTTGTCGACTTCGGTGCCCTTCCGCCCGATAATGATCCCGGGCCGCGAGGTGTAGATGTCGATTTTCAGCTTGTTCGCCGCCCGCTCCGTCTCAATCCGCGAGACCCCGGCGTGCGAGAAGCGCGTCTTCAGGTCCTTTCTGAGCGCCATGTCCTCGTGGAGCAGTTTCGCGTAGTCGCGATCCGAGTACCAGCGCGAGCGCCAGGTCTTGTTGAAGCCAAGCCGGAATCCGTAGGGGTGAACCTTCTGGCCCACTATAAAGTCCTCTCTATTCGTGATTCGTGATTGGTGATTTGTGATTCAAATCGCTAATCGCTAATCACCAATTGCGCCTACGCCGTCGCCGCCGCCTTGCCGGCCGTTGTCTTCTGCGCGCGCGCGGGCCTGACCTTGGCCGACGCGTCGCCCTCCGCCGCCACCCGCGTCATCTTGAGCGGCCGTTCCGCGACACGCACCGTCAGGTGCGCGCTCCGCTTCGTCACGCGAAACGCGCGGCCCATCGGGGCCGGACGCACACGCTTCATCGATGGCCCCTGATCCGCGTAGCACGAAAGCACGTAGAGGCGCTCCACATCCCCGCCGAAGCCCTCTTTCTGCTGCGCGTTGGCGACGGCGGAACGCAGGACCTTGGCCAGCTCCCTCGCGATCGTCTTGCGCGTGAACTGCAGCGTGGCCAGCGCCTGGTTCACGCCCTTGCCGCGAATCAGCTCACACACCAGGCCCGCCTTCTGCGCCGAGGTGCGGATGCCGCGCGCGATCGCCTGCGCTTCGATCATGCCTTCGCTCCTCCGGCGCCGCCGCCCTGCGCCGTCGCCGGCGCCGCCGCCGTGGACGCCGCCTTCTCGGTCTTCGTCGTGTGCCCCTTGAACGTACGGGTCGGCGCGAACTCCCCAAGTTTGTGGCCGACCATGTTCTCGGTCACATACACGGGAATGAACTTCTTCCCGTTGTGGAC
>JANOGJ010000827.1:0-1866 GCA_031405995.1 Acidobacteriota bacterium | reverse complement strand
GTCCAGGGAATGGCCTCGAGGCGGGCGGAGGCAATCGGATCGCCGCAGTCGCGGCAGACGCCGTAAAACCCCTTCTCCAGGCGGAAGAGCGCTTCCTCGATGGCCTGAAGGATCTTGGCGTCCGTCTGCTTGAGCTTGAGTTGGATGTGGACTTCGTTGTTGCCGCTCGCCTGGTCCGCCAGGTCGCCCTGGCGGCTGTTGACGTCCATCGAGGCCGGCAGCGGCCTCGTGCCCGTCGAGGTGGCGAGAATATCGCCCCGCTTGCGCAGCAGGACGTCCTTCAGGGTGGCGAGCAGGGTGTCGTCGAGGGCCTTCTCAGTCATCGCACTATGGCCGCGAATTCCGTCGCGGCGCTATCAAGGCATCTTACATCACTCACTTCGTAGCGTGCCCAACGGCTTCCTGACGAGCACGTCGAGACTCGCGGCGAGCCCGACCAGCGTCACGGCGGCGGCCGTGATGACGAGGCCCACCGAGAGCAGGACGGGCGCGGGCCGCCAGTCCATCTCGAAGAGGTAGTACGCGAGCGCCCAGGACAGGCCGAGCGCGCCGGCCGCGCCGAGGAGGCCGGCCAGAAAGCCGAGGACGCCGTATTCGATCGCGACCATCGCGGCGATGCGCCGGGTGCTGGCGCCGAGCGTCCGGTAGATCGCCGCGTCGTACAGCCGCTGAAACTTGGTCATGGCGACGGCGCCGACGAGGATCAGCACGCCGCCGACGAGCGTGATGCCGCCCACGATGGTGACGCCGAGCGTGACGTTGTCGATGATCTCGCGAATCGAGGTGACGACGGCGCTGACGTCGATCGCCGAGACGTTGGGAAAGGCGCCGACCAGGTCGCGTTGCAGCGCGCCGCGGGCGTCGGCGCGGCCGCCCAGCTCGACGAAGCCCACGTAGCTCATCCCCACGCGGTCGAGGACGGGCGCGGGCCGGAGCACGAAAAAGAACCCGCCGGCCTGGGTCTCATCCCAGCCGACTTTCCGGATGCTGGTGACGCGCGCGGTCACGATCGCGCCCGCGATGTCGAATCGCATCGTGTCGCCCACGCCGACGTCGGCGTCGCGCCGGACCTCCTCGGAGATCGAGACGTCCGTGTCGGTGCCGGCCGCGGGAGCGTCGAGCGGGCTCTGCCAGAACGCGCCCGCCACGACGCGCTCGTTGCTCTCCAGCGTGTTGCGAAACGTGAGGCCGAACTCCCGCGTGAACCGTCCGTGCTGCCGGACCGCGTCCGCGTCGGCGAGCTTCGTGCGCTGGCCGTCGATGCCCACGACCCGCGCGCGCATCAGCGGCAGCAGCATCGGCGGCATCGGGGCGTGCCGGGCCGCCAGCGCGCGCACGCCGTCCACCTGGTCGCGCTGGATGTCGATGAGCACGAGATCGGGCGTGCTGGTCCCGAGCTGCACGGAGAACTCCTCCGTCAGATTGGCCTGCAGCGACCGCATGCCCAGAATGAAGAAGCACCCGAGCCCGACCGACAGGAGGATGACGCGTGTCTGGTTGCCGGGACGCGTCAGGCTGATGACGGCGTGGCGCAACGCGAAGCGCTTCGACCGCGCGAGCGGCGCGGTCAGCCGGATGAGCAGCCGGCTGACGCCGAGCAGCACGAGCGCCACGACGAGGAATCCCGCCGACACGAAGAGACCCGCGCGGATCGACCCGGCCTGCCAGACCGCGACGAGCGCGAGCGCCAGGACGGTGAGCACGCCCGCGAGCACGCTTTGCCAGTCGCGCGCCCGCGCCGTGCTGACGGTGTCGGCGCGCAGCAACAGGAGCGGCTTGACGCGGCGGATTTCGAGCAGCGGCACGAGGGCGAACAGCAGCGACACGAGCAAGCCGACCGCCAGGCCCTGCGTGACCGCCGACACC
>JANOGJ010000809.1:0-7365 GCA_031405995.1 Acidobacteriota bacterium | reverse complement strand
CGTGTCGGGCTTCGGCGAGGATGAGCTGCCGCAGAACGGCCACGGCGACGAACTCGAGCAGCCACTCGTCGATCTGAAAGAGACCTACCAGAATCTCACCGCGCGCAACGCGCTCGAGAGCTATCACGACGCGCAGCAGGCGCTCGACATGGCGCTCAACCTGTTCAACGGCGGGTACCTGCCGCTCGGACAGCGCTGTCTGGCCGAGACGCTGTTCTGGGCGATCGCCACCAAGCTCCGCAAGCTCGTGCAGGGCATGGACGAGGTGCCGGAAGATCTGCAGGGCCTCGACGACACGCTCGCCGACACGTACTTCTGCAACTTCTCGCTGTTCCAGTCGATCCCGGACTCGTGGGCGATCAAGCAGCTCTTTCCGGTCATGCCGATCCACCGGCTAAACGAGCCGCCGACGCGCCAGGCGGTGCTCGGCGACATCACCTGCGACTCGGACGGCAAGCTCGATCAGTTCATCGACCGGCGCGATGTGAAGCGCACGCTGGCGCTGCACACGTTCACCGGCGAGCCGTACTACATCGGCGTGTTCCTTGTCGGCGCCTACCAGGAGATCCTGGGCGACCTCCACAACCTCTTCGGCGACACGCACGCGGTCCACGTCAGCCTCGACCCGACGGGCAACGTCATGCTCGAGTCGGTGATCAAGGGCGACACGGTGCGCGAGGTGCTCGACTACGTCGAGTTCGACGCCGACACCCTCGTCCGGAAGCTGCGCGATTCGGTCGAGGCCGCCGTCCGCGACGGCCGCATCGACTTCGAAGAATCAGGCCGGCTGCTCCGGTTCTACGAGGACGGCCTCCACGGCTACACCTATCTCGAAGAACCGAGCGATTAATCTCACCACGGCACGTGGAACATGCGGCTTGGCGCGGAGCGACAGATGAAGCAGGTCTTCCAGGCTCACGATGTCACCGAGGCTCATCTGGTGAAAGGCCTCCTCGAGTCCCGGGGCCTGACGGCCCTGGTCCGTGGCGAGGCTGTGGCGGGACTCGCCGGTGAAGTTCCGTTCGTCGATGTGTGGCCCACCGTCTGGGTGATGGAGGACGATCGAGACGAGGAAGCCAGGGCCGTAATCAACGAACATGCGGGCGGCTCTGCGAAGCCCTTGGCGGCCGGTGCTGGCTGGCTGTGCCCGAAATGCGGGCAGGATCAGGAGCCACAGTTCACTGCCTGCTGGGCCTGCGGAGCCGAACGTACCTGACGTACCCGGCTTTTATCCTGCCACCGCCACCTGCGCCGGTCGAAGCACCTCATCGCCGATGACGTAGCCCGGCCTGATGATGCCGACGATCGTGCCCGCCGGCGTGCCGTCGTCGGGCGCCGCGATGGTGGCCACGGCTTCGTGCCGCGCCGGGTCGAACGGGCTGCCGACGGACTCGACACGCTGGACGCCAAGCCCCTCGAGCGTGGTGAGAAACTGCTGACGCACGATGGAGACGCCCTGGACGAACGGGTCGTCGGCGCGATCACCGGCAGCCGACAGCGCGCGGTCGAGGTTGTCGAGCACCTCGAGGAAGCTGACGATGAGCGATCGGCGTCCGCGCTCGACGTCCTTGGTGACTTCTTTCCGCAGACGCGCGCGCGCCTGGTCGAACTCCTCCGAGGCGCCGCGGAACTTCGTCAGCAGCTCGCGCAGCTCCGCGTCCTTCGCGGCCAGCCGCGCTTCGAGCTCCTCGACGTAGGTCGGCTTGAGCCGCGCTTCAGCCCCTGACGCAGGGTCGGCCGCGTCTTCGCCACGCGCCCACCAGCGGCGATCGGTTACTTTGAGTTCAGACATTTGTGAAAAATGAAGGCCCGCGTCAGTTCCTACGTTGTACTCGGCGTACCCGGCGTACCGTGCGCGAAGCTAAACGTGAGAGCGTCGTTTGCCACACCGATCGTGACCGTGCCGCCATGCTCGAGCTGGCCGAACAGGATCTCGTCGGTCAGCCGATCGCGCACTTCCTTCTGGATGACGCGTCCGAGCGGGCGGGCGCCGAAAACGGCGTCGTAGCCCTTCTTCGCGAGCCACGCCCGCGCCTCGGGCTCGAGCGTGATCGCCACGCGGCGCTCGGCGAGCTGGGATTCGAGCTGCAGCACGAACTTCTCGACGATCGTCTCCATCACGTCCGGCGTGAGGCTCTTGAACGTGACGATCGCGTCCAGGCGGTTGCGGAACTCCGGGCTGAACACACGCTCGACCGCCGCCTTGGACTTGCCGGCCGCGGCGCGTCGGAGCGCCTCGCCCTGCCCGTCGCCCGTCGGCCCGTCCGAAAACCCGATCGCCTTGGCGCTCATCTCGCGCGATCCCGCGTTCGACGTGAGGATCAGCACGACGTTGCGGAAGTCGGCCTTGCGGCCCGTGTTGTCCGTCAGCGTCGCGTGGTCCATCACCTGCAGCAGGATGTTGAACATGTCGGGGTGCGCCTTCTCGATTTCATCGAGGAGGACGACGCTGTAGGGGTGGCTGCGGACGGCGTCCACGAGCTGGCCGCCCTGCTCGAAGCCGACGTAGCCCGGCGGCGCGCCAATCAGCCGTGCGACCGCATGCTTCTCCATGTACTCGCTCATGTCGAAGCGGATGAACTCGTTGCCGAGGACGAGCGCGAGCTGCTTGGCCAGCTCGGTCTTGCCGACGCCCGTGGGACCGGTGAACAGGAAACAGCCGGCCGGCCGCTCCGGCAATCCCAGCCCGGCCCGCGATCGCTTGATGGACTGCGCGACAAGGTGGACGGCCTCCGCCTGCCCGAACACGACGCGCCGCAGCGATTCCTCGAGGACGCGCAGCCGCTCTTTATCCGACGCGGACGCCTGACGCGCGGGGATCCTGGCCATCCTGGCCACGACGGTTTCGATATCGCCCGCGGTGATCTCGTAGGGCGATTCGCCCCTCGACTCGCTCGGGGCGACCTGAGCCTGTCGAAGGTCGGGTTGTGAAGCGCCGATGCGCAGCCGCGCCACCGCGCCCGATTCGTCCATGAGGTCGATGGCCGAGTCCGGCAGCTTGTAGTCGCGCAGGTGCCGCGCCGCGAGCTTGGCGGCGGCTTCGAGCGCGGCGTCCGTGTATTTCACGTTGTGGTGCGCTTCGTAGCGGCTGCGCAGGCCGGCGAGGATCCGCACCGTCTCCTCAATCGACGGCTCCTCGATGGCGATCTTCTGCAGGCGCCGGGCCAGCCCGCGGTCCTTCTCGACGTGCTTGAACTCCTCGAATGTGGTCGAGCCGATCACGCGCAAGTCGCCGGCCGAGAGGATCGGCTTGATGAGCGTCGCCAGGTCCATCGTGCCGCCCGTCGTCGCGCCGGCGCCGACGGTCGAGTGCATCTCGTCGATGAAAAGGATGGCGTGCGGCCGGGTGCTGAGCGAGTGGATGACCGCCTTGAAGCGCTCCTCGAAGTCGCCGCGGAACCGCGTGCCCGCGAGCAGCGCGCCCGTGTCGAGCGAGAATACTTCCGCGTCCTTCAGCAGCGCCGGCGTGTCGTCGGCGAGCAGCCGCTGAGCCAGGCCCTCGGCCATGGCCGTCTTGCCGACGCCGGGTTCGCCCACAAACACCGGGTTGTTCTTGCGTCGCCGGCAGAGGACCTCGATCGTGCGCTGCAGTTCGTCGGCGCGGCCGATGAGCGGGTCGAGCAGGCCCCGGCGCGCGCGGTCGGTGAGGTTCAGGCAGTAGGCGTCCAGGGGGTCGCGCGGGGCGGCCCGGCCCTCGGCGACCGTGCCGGCCGTCGCGTCTCCCGGTGTCTCGTCGTCGGAGCGCAGCTGGCCTATCTTTGATGTGCCGTGTGAGATGTAGTCGAGCACGTCGAGCCGCGTGATGCCCTGCGCCTCCAGCGCGCGGGCGGCGTGCGACTTGGACTGCTGGAGGATGGCGGCGAGGATGTCGCCGGCGTGCACTTCCTGTTTCTGGGCGCTCTGCACGTGGAGCACGGCGGTCCGGAGCACGCGCTCGAACGCGGCGGTCTGCTCGGGCTCGCGTTCCTGGCCGCGCTTCAGCTCCTCGACCGAGGTCTCGAGATACTCGTTCAGGTCCTTGCGCAGCCGGGGCAGGTCGGCGCCGCACGCCGCGAGAATCCGCTCGCCGTCCTGGTCGTGCGCGAGCGCGTACAGCAGGTGCTCGAGCGTCAGGTAGGCGTGCTTCCGCGAGACGGCCTCGCGGTAGGCGATGGTGAGCACGATTTCGAGGGCTGCGGAAAACACCGTACGTCGATTATTCAACGAACAGGCACCGCAGGACCAGTGAGAGAATCCAGCCGTGCGCCGCCTTCTGCTCCTGATTCTCGTTACCGCGGGCTTCGGGCATGTCGCGGCGGCCGTACCTGCGTCTCCGTCCGTCACATTCCTCCACTTCAACGACGTCTACGAGATCGAGCCGATCGAAGGCGGACGGTACGGCGGACTGGCGCGCGTCGCGACCGTCCTCGCGCGGACGCGCCGGACGCACGCGCCCGTGCTCGCCACGCTCGGCGGTGATTTCCTCTCGCCTTCGGCGATCAGCTGGGCGCGCATTGACGGCGAGCTGATGGCCGCCCGCCAGATGGTGGCCGTGCTGAACGCCGTGGGCCTTGACTGGGCCACGCTCGGCAATCACGAGTTCGACCTCGGTGAAACCGTCTTTCGCGCGCGGATGGCCGAGGCGAAGTTCAAGATGGTCTCGACGAACGTCACGGACGGCGCGGGGCAGCCGTTCGCTGGCATCGTCCCGAGCGCCATCGTGCCGGTCCGTTCGGGTGGCCGGACGATTCGGATTGGCCTGATTGGCGTCACGGTCGACCAGAACCGCCAGCCCTGGGTGCGCTACGCGCCGCCGATCGACGCCGCGAAAGCCGCCGTCGCGGCGTTCAAGGGCCGTGTGGACGCCATCGTCGCGCTGACGCACCTGTCGCTCGCGGGCGACCAGGCGCTCGTCGAGGCGGTGCCGGAGATCGACCTGTCGCTCGGCGGCCACGAGCACGAGAACTGGCTGATGCGCCGCGGACCGAGCTTCACGCCCATCGTCAAGGCCGACGCCAACGTGCGATCGGTCGCGATTGTCACGATGACGTTCGGCGCGCCGGGCGTGAGGCCCGAGGTGGCCGCCCGATTCGAGAGCCTGGATTCGCGCGTGCCGGAGGACCGCCGTGTCCAGGCCGAGGTGCGCCGCTGGATGAACCTCGGCTACGAGGCGTTCCGGCGCGACGGCTTCAATCCCGACGAGGTCGTCGCGACCATCACCTCGCCGCTCGACGGCCGCGCGGCCACGATTCGCAACCGCCCGGGCACGCTGACCGATGTCATCCTCGCCAGCCTCTTGCGCGAGACCAAGGCGGACATCGCGCTGCTGAACGGCGGGTCCATCCGGATTGACGACGTGGTGCAGCCGGGCCCGGTGCGCCAGTACGACGTCATGCGCATCGTGCCGTTCGGCGGTAGGGTGGTCAGCGCGGCGCTCGACGGCGCCGTGCTCGCCTCCGTGCTCGACGCGGGCGTGGCCAACGCCGGCTCTGGCGGGTACCTGCACGCGCGCGGCGTCACTCGCCAGGACGGGGCGTGGACCATCAACGGCAAGCCGCTCGATCCGGCCGGCCGCTACGTCGTCGCGATGCCTGAGTTCCTGCTGACCGGCCTTGAGACCCGCCTCGCATTCCTGACGAGGACGAATCCCGGCGTTCGTGATGTGAAGGAGTTTCGGGATATTCGGTTGGCCGTGATCGCTGAACTCGCGGGTCGTTAGTTTTCTTCCGTCACGGCCTTCAGGGGAAACCCAGCCTCGCGCGCCATGGCATTTGTCTTTTCGGCCTTGGACTCCGCGACTTCCCACGTGTAGACCCCGGCGATGCCGCGCCCGTTCACATGGACGTGCATCATGATGCGATAGGCCTCCGCGGGCGACTTCTGGAACACGCCCTCCAGCACCTGGATCACGAACTCCATCGTCGTGTAGTCGTCGTTGAGGAGCACCACTTTGTAGAGTGTGGGCTCCTGCTTCTTCTCCTGGATCCGTTCCTTGACGGCCGAGTCCGGAGAAGCGGGTGAAGAAGGGGATGGCACGCCGGCTCAGCCTATTATTGTTCCACGTGATGACTCTCGGCGCCGGCCTCGACTACGTCGATCTCAACTTCCTCGGCACCCCTGAGGTCATTGCCACGGCTATCCTGCACGGCCGGCAAGGCGTCGCGTTGATCGATCCTGGACCGTCGACCACGCTGCCGGCGCTGCGGGGCGCCCTGGCGACGCGCGGTTTCGCCCTGTCCGACGTGCGCGCGATCCTGCTCACCCACATCCATCTCGACCACGCCGGCGCCGCCGGCACGCTCGCGGCCGAATGTCCCGATGCGGTCGTGTACGTGCACGAGCGAGGCGCGCCGCATCTGGCCGATCCGGCGAAGCTCCTCGCCAGCGCCGCGCGCCTGTATGGCGCCGACATGGAGCGGCTCTGGGGCGAGGTGCGGCCGGTGTCCGTGGACCGGATGAAAGTGCTCGCAGGACAGCTCGGGCTTGGACCCGCCGAGCCCCTGACGATCGTCGGCCACGATCTCGAGTGGGCCTGGACGCCCGGCCACGCATGGCATCACGTCAGTTATTTTTCGCCCGCCGCACGGATCGCCTTCGTCGGCGACGCCGCCGGCATCTGCCGGCCGAGCGGGCGCGTGGTCCTGCCGCCGACGCCGCCGCCCGACATCGACCTCGAGGCCTGGCGCGCGACGACCGACCGCATTCTCGCCTGGCATCCCGATCAGTTGTTTCTCACGCACTTCGGCCCACAGCCCGCGCCGCGTGTGCACTTCCACGATCTCTGGACGCGGATGGATGAGTGGAACGGCCGCGTCAAGGCGCTGCTCGATCGGCCTGGATCGGACGACGAACGCGCGCGGATCTTCACCGACGAGGTGATGGACGCGCTGGCCCGAGCGACGAGCCGCGATGAGGCGCTCGCGTACGCGCGCGCCGGCCGTTTTGATTTTTCGTGGACGGGCCTGGCGCGCTATTGGCGCAAGCGCGCGGACATTCGAGACGTTACAAAATAGTAACCGAAGGATTTTTTGCGCTTCGAAAAATACTTGCTAGGATCGGTCGACGCACTCTAGAACTTTAATTACAAAATTCAACGGAGACAAACGCCATGTGGTCGCTCCCCAGCCGATCGCTTGCCGTCGTATTCATCGTCGTCGTCGCGGTTGTCGCCACGAATGCCGCGGTTGTTTCGGGCCGAGTGCCTGTCGGGCGAGTCGATGCAGCGCCACGGCCTCCCTGTCAGGCGGTTGACCCTCCGGCGCCCAACGTCAACCTGATTCAGAACGGCGGTTTCTCGGATGGCACCTCGTGCTGGCTGCAGTTCGCGACGCCAGACATGACCCACATCGTCTCGCAGGTGACCAACGGCGTCTTCGAGTACTACCG
>JANOGJ010000804.1:0-1729 GCA_031405995.1 Acidobacteriota bacterium | reverse complement strand
CGCCGCGATGCAAAAGATGGGCTAAGCTCCAAGCCATGCGCGCCGGATGGGCGCTGGCCGTTCTCCTCGTCGGGGCGCCGCTCCTTCACGGGCAGGCGCCCGCGCCGACCTTCCGCCTGTTCTTCCTCGGCCACGAAATCGGACGCGAGATCGTCACGACGACGCGGCTCCCTGACGGGCAGCGCCTGACGTTCGATTTCTCTTTCACGGATCGTGGGACCACCGTCCAGCTCGACGCCACGCTGGAGCTCGATCAGGACCACGGCGCGCGGCACTTCGTTACCAAGGGCCGCACCTATCGCCTCTTCACCGCCGACAGCGAGGTCACCGTCACGGGCCGCCGCGCGCAGGTGCGCGACGGCACGCGCGAGACGACGATTGACATCGGCACGCGGCCGTTCTTCCCGGTGGACAACTACGCGCCCATCGGCGTGCACGAGCGGCTGATTCGGTACTGGCTCGAGCACAAGCGGCCTGCGGAAATCGTGGCGCCGCCGGCCGGCGTGATTCGTATCACCTCGCGTGGCATCGGTCCGGCGCCCGGTCGCATCCCGGGGCGGCGCTGGGAGCGTCTCTCAATTGACGGCGCCGTGTGGGGACGTGAGACGGCGTGGATCGACGTCACCACGCGCAACTTGCAGGCGCTGGCCACCTGGGCCGGTGGCCTGGGTTTCGGCGCGGTGCGAGGGTCGTCCGCGGCCTGGCCCGCGCTGGCGTCCGTCGCGGCCCAGGACCAGATGACTGACTTATGGACCATGACTGGGGCGGTCCGTGCCGTCCGTCACTGGGAGGGCACGTACGCGCTCGTGGGCGCGACCGTCATCGACGGGACGAATCGACCCCCGATTCCCAATGCGACGGTCGTGCTGCGCGACGGGCGAATCGCCGCGGTAGGTCCGTCGACCTCGACGCCCGTGCCCCGCGGCGCCGCTGTCGTGGACGCGACCGGAGACTTCATCATTCCGGGCCTCTGGGACATGCACGCCCATGTCAGCCAGATCGACTGGTTGCCCGCGTACCTTGCGTCTGGCGTGACGACCCTGCGAGACATGGGCGGGGGATTCGAGTTCCTGACGAATCTCCGCTACGAGTTGGCCAAGGGCGCACTGGGCCCGATGCTGCTCCTGGCCGGCCTCGTTGACGGACCCGGCGACCGCGCGTTCGGCGCCGTGACCGCCTCCACGCCGGATCAAGGACGAGCCGTCGTGCGCCGGTACCACGACAACGGCTTTCAGCAGATCAAGATCTACTCGCTCGTCGCGCCCGACGTCGTCAAAGCCATCGTCGAAGAAGCGCACAAGCTGGGGATGACGGTGACGGGACACGTGCCGGCCGGCATGACCGCGCAGGCGGTCGTCGAAGCGGGCTTCGATTCGATCGCGCACATGCAGCTCCGCGGTCAGGCGGGCTCGGACGCGTCGAAAGAGCAGATCGCGTTTTTCAAGTCACACGGCACCGTGATGGATAAAGCGTCTTGACGGTCTGGCGCCGGGTGCTCCATCCTGTGCAACAAAGAGAGACGTACCGTCATCAACCTGGGAGGGGGATAACCATGAAACGCTTGTCTGTCATCAGCATCGGGCTGCTCGTTACCGCGCTCACCGTTTTCGGCTGCGCGTCCATGTCGGACTCGGGATGGGTCACGCTCATCGACAACGGCAAGGGGATAGAAAACTTCAACGCCATCGGCGACGCCAACTGGCGGGTCGAGGGTGGCGCCCTCGTGGCC
>JANOGJ010000013.1:0-4064 GCA_031405995.1 Acidobacteriota bacterium | reverse complement strand
TGAACCACGGCCAGGACATCGCCGGCCAGTCCATTGGGTCACCCACGCGATTTCATATCGGCGTCGCTGTGAATCCGTTCGCGCCGGATGCGTATGCGGAGTGGCGGCGGCTCGAGCACAAAGTCCAGGCCGGCGCCGAGTTCATCCTGACGCCGCCCATTCTCGACCTCGACGCGTTCGACGCCGTGCTGGGCCGCCTGAGGAAGACGGGGCTCCCGATTCTCGCCGCGGTGGTGGCGCTCGACAGCCTGCGGCAGGCCGAGTTCATCGCGAGCGAGGTCACGGGGGCGCGCGTGCCCGACGCGCTGCTCGACCGGCTGCGGCGCGCCTCGGACCCGGCCACGGAAGCCGCGCGCGTGTCCCTCGAGGTGGCGAAGGCCCTCGTCGATCGAGCCGATGGCCTCCAGGTGACCTCGTTGCACGGATCGGTGCTGGCGGGCGAACAGCTTCTGGCGGCGCTCACCGGCGGCGCGGCGCGTCCCCAGGCGGTCAGACGTGGCTGACGGCTTGCGAGGGCAGTTGCTGACGTTCACGAAGCTGTTCCTGCGCAACCCGCGCACGGTCGGCGCCATTTCGCCCAGCTCGCGGGCGCTCGCGCACGTGATGGTGGCCGACCTTCCCGTGAACGCGGCGGTGTCCATTGTCGAGTTCGGGCCCGGCATGGGCGCGTTCACCGGCGCGATTCTGGATCGCGTGGGGCCGACCGCGCGGATTCTCGCGATGGAGATCGAGCCGGAGTTCGTGAAGAAGGTGCGGCGATCCTGGCCGAGCGTCATCTGCGAAAACGCCTCGGCCGAGGAACTCGAGTCTCTCGTGGCGGCGCATGGGCTCGGTCCGATCGATCACATCATCTCCGGCCTGCCGTTTGCGAGTTTGCCCGCGGCCATGACGAGCAAGATCCTCGACGGGGTGGGGCGCACGCTGCGCCCCGGGGGAACGTTTACGCAGTTCCACTACCTCCATGGCTTCGGCATGCCGCCGGGCCGCGCGTTTCGCCGCGATCTCAGCGCCCGCCTGGGTGGCGCGCCGACCCGCCGCTTCGTGCTGAGGAACTTTCCGCCCGCCTGCGTGTTCACGTGGCGGCGGGCCGAGGGCTCACGGGCTCCGCATCGATAATCGACAAACGGCAATCGTCAATCGGGATCGACAATCGATGAACGACAATCTGGCGTTCGCCTAGCGGCGGGTGTCGGGAGGTCGTAGCGGTCTGCAAGGCCCGACTTTGCCGCAGCGCGCCCGACCGGTGGCGCGCGAGCGTGCGGCCGGAGGGCCGGCAGACTGCTACGACCTCCCGACACCAGTCCTCGCGCTGATCTCTGTCGCCGCGACCTCCGCGCCGTTGGCCGGCATCTCCTCGCGAGGTGGCGGGGCCAGGAGCAGCGCGTCCAGCGCCGCCCGCCACCGCGCCCCAAACAGATCGGTCTGCGCGAGGAAGCGGCTCCGCGCGAACCGCGCGAGACCGGCGACGAGCACGTCGTACTCACGAAACGTGCCCCGCGATGTGTACAGCATCGCGGTGCCTGCCGTGATGCACTCGGCCACGATGCCGTACCCCGGCTTCGTCAGCACCACATCCACGGCGGCGACGAGATCTTCGTAGCGGAAGCCGCCGCCGACAAACGCATCCTCGACGAGATAGACGACCTCGCGCGGAAGAGCCGTCGGCGCCGGCGTGATGCGGTCGGTCGTGACGACGGTCCAGCGGTCGAGGCAATCGAGCGTGCGCAGGTCGAGGTCGGGTAACCCGTAGCCGCCGAAGGAGAGCAGGACAGCCGGCCGGTCCAGCGGCACGCCGAAGTGCCGGCGCGTGTCCTCGCGCGATCGACTCGGCCGGCGCGCGACCAGCGGGATCGGCCGGACGTCGGGAAACACCTCGAAGCCGCCCGGGAACGGCAGCTCGAGCGCGACCGTGGCCTTCGCGTACGCGTCCCGGATGAGGGGCAGGAGCCAGGGCGCCGCCTCCGCCATGCCGGGGTGCGTCTCGTAAATCCAGTCCCACGTGAAGTTGCTGATCGCGACGGAGGGGACGCCCACGCGCGCCGCGACTTCAAAGGCGAGGGGCGGGATGTCGCCGACGACCACGCGCACGCTCGGGAGCGCCGACAGGCGGCGCAGTTCGGCGTCGATGCGCGCCGGCCAGCGCCCGTAGAACTCCATCGCGGCCCGCACGGTCGCGGGATCGTCGTGCGCGACGCTGGAGGTCTGGACGATGCCGCTGTCACAGGGGCCGGGCTGCAGGTCGTGGGCGACCTTGAGCGTGCGGGCGAGCAGCCCGGGATCCACGGCCGACCGGATCACGAGGTCCAGGTCGGGCCGCGCCAGACCAAGAGCGTTGATGATCTCGACCTGTCGGGACGCGTGCCCAAACCCGTGGCCGGAGATGTAGAAGATCGCCGTCATTCGCAGTAGGATCGCACCCGATGCTCAACGAACGCGAGTTCTTCACGGAGAAGCCCGAGACGAAGCCCATGTCGCTGGTGTGCCCGCAGTGCCGCCATCGGGCCGACTACCAAATCAAATGGGTGCGCCGGGTGAAGAAGGAACGCCTCCCGCCGGGTGCCGACGAGCGCGACCGGGCGCTGTTCGGCAAGCTCCGCGACCACTTGTTTCGGGTGGACGACTACTTCAACTGCGAGAAGTGTCGGCGACGCGTCGAGATTCCTTCGCATCAGTCGATGGTCTTCCTTTAGTACACAAACGGAATCATCCGCCACCGGACCTCACGCCTGTACGTCTCGTACGCCCCGCCGAACGCCCTCACCAGATCGCGCTCCTCCAGCGGCACCGCCACGACAAGGTAGAGCGTGCTGATCGCCGCAAAGACCAGGCGCGTGCCCGTCAAGGTCGGCGTCGCCCAGACGAGCAGCAGCCAGCCCAGGTAGATCGGGTGCCGTACGAAGCCGTAGACGCCTGTCCGGCTGAGTTGGCCTTTGCGTTCAGGGAGCTCGAACGCCTGCCGAATGCCGGCCAGATCGAGCACGTCGATGCGTCCCGCGGCGCGGACGGTGAGCAGGATCCCGAGCATCTGCAACGCCAGAAGAGGCGGCGTCCACGTCGCGGTGGCCGCCCACACGACGCCAGGCACCGGTTGCCACTGCGCCGAGACCCAGATGAACAGCAGGCTCGAGGCCCACACGTAGGCCGACCGCTCCATCTGCTTCATGTCCCTGGCCTCGGCCCATCGCTTCGGGCCGAATCGCGCCATCACCGAGTGATGCAAGCCGAACAGCGTGAACAGGCCGACGTTCGTCAGCACGGGTTTCAGCACGCTTCCGGAGTCCGGATCGGCCGCGACGATGCGCCCGAAGCGATCGAGATAGACGTAGAGGAAGTAGGCGAGGGAGGCGACGAATGCCATGGCGCCGGCAATCGCCAACACGCGCGCCACGGTCTTCCGCACGGGCTGATCGGCCATCGCACCGTATTATAGGAAGGTGAGCCGCGTGGGCGTCGCGATTACCGGCATGGGCGTCGTGTCGCCGTTTGGCGTCGGGCGCGAGGTGTTCTGGGATCACGTCTCGCGCGGCATTAGCGGCACGCGCGCCGTCAGCGGGTTCGACACCACGAAACTCGTGAGCCGTGTCGCCGCGTGGGTGCCTGAGGAGGCGCTCGTCGCGGCCGACGAAGCGCGCCGCGACCACGCCTCCGACACCCCGTTCGACGGCAACGGCCGCGCCGACCCGCGGCGCTATGCGAAGGTCTCCCGCATTGCGGTGATGGCGGCCCGCGAGGCGCTCGCGGACGCGGGCCTCGACCCGGCGCCGTCCGACATGGGCGTGATCGTCGGCAGCGGCGCCGGCGGCATCGACGTGGCCGAGCGGCAGTACGGCGATTACTTTGCCGGCGCCCACCATCGCGTGTCCCCATACGCCATTCCGGTCTCCATCGTCGGTATCGTCTCGAGCGAGATTTCGATCGCGCTGGGCTTGCACGGCATGAGCCACGTGCTGTCCACCGGGTGCACGAGCTCGACAGACGCGATCGGGTACGCCGCCTCGCACATCCGGCATGGCGAGGCGGATCTGGTGCTGACGGGCGGGGCCGACGCGTGTGTCACGCCGGCC
>JANOGJ010000785.1:0-4119 GCA_031405995.1 Acidobacteriota bacterium | reverse complement strand
GGGCGTGAACCAAGCCGGGCTCACGCGCGATGCGAAGGATCACTTGAACACGGCGATGAGCCACGTCCGCGCGGCGCGCGAGGCGCTCGGCTACAAGAACTTCGTCTACGCGAAGGAACTGGCCGACAAGGCCGCGACGCTCGCCAAGCAGCTGGTCAAGTAGCCGCAGGGCTTCAGCCCTGCGGGATTCTCACTTCCACTTTATTTTCCAGTCGGCCCACTGCGCCTCGAGGCTGGCGAGCGCGGCGCGAGCGTCCCCGGCGGACGCCAGCTCGCGCGCGCGCTCGGGCAGCAGGACGAGCGTGACGAACCGGTCGAGATCGGCGCGCAGGGGCTCGCCGCGGGCGCCGAGGAAGCGCGCGCGGGCCCATCCGGACGTCGCCGCGCCCCAGGCGCGCTCCAGGTCGTCGATGCCACGGGCCGCGGCCGCCAGCCAGTACAGCCCGACCGCCGACGTCTCGGCCCGCCCGATTTCCTGCTCGGCGCGCTCGAGCACGCGGGCGTAGATCGGCCGCCGCGCCGAGGCGGGTCCGAACTGGGCCCGCTTGTCCAGCGTGACCGCCCACCACTCGAGCAGCAACTCGCGCGTGTCGAGGGTCACACCGGCGAGATCGGCGCGCGCGAGCGCCTGGGCGAACTGCTCGGCGGCGGCCGCGTAGCAGCCGTCCAGGCAACCCTCGAGATAGAACGACTGGCCGAGCCCCACGAGGAAGTCGACTTGATCGCGCGGGTTGAGGAGCGCCTCGTTCACCTGCTTCAGCGCCTCGCGGGCGTCGACCAGACCCGATGGCTCCCGGGCTTTGTCGAACCGATCCAGGTGCGCGCGCGCGAAGACAACGGTCGCCGCGTTGGCCAGCGCCGGCACCGTGCGCGCTTGCGCCGCGGCCTCGATAGCGGCGTCGTACTTCTGATCGTTGTAGAGCCGGCGCGCGCGGGAGAGCGGATCGGCGGGCGGCGCCTGCGCCGCGGCGGCGAACGGCGTGCTGAGCGCGGCGGTTAGCGCCAGGCTGACGAATCTCAGTCGGGTTCGGACCATGGACCGCGGCGGAGCCTGGGACAGGGTGTCACCCCCTGCCGGGCCCCACACCCAGTAACTCTTACACACTCCCTCGGGTTCCGGCCAGAAAACTCGCTGTACACGGTCCATTCGGACGCATCGACGTTGGCAAGAAAGTTGAATTAGAGGGACTCATGCGGCGTGGCTTGGTCATCGGCTTGGCGCTCCTCGCGGTTCCCGCACTCGGGCCGCTCGGCGCGACCTTCGCGCAATCTGGCGCGGGCGCCGGTCAAAATCCGCAAGCGCCGCCGCCGACGTTCAAGGCGAGCGTGAGCCGGGTGGCGGTCGCGGCGACCGTGCGCGACAAGCGCGGCCGCCCGGTCCCGAACCTGAAGCCCGAAGACTTCGAACTGGTTGACAGCGGCTTTGCCCGCAAGATCGCCGAGTTCCGCACCGACTCCACCGCCGTCAGCCTCGCGATTCTGACCGACGACAGCGGCAGCATGGACATCGGGATGAAGCTGCAGGCCGCGCGCGCCATGGCCGAGCACCTCGTGGGCTGGCTCACGCCCGGCTCCGATCAGGTGGCGTTGTACGCGTTTCACCAGTATCTCGACGAGCTGCAGCCGCTCATGGCGGCGCCAGGCAAGGTCCTGCAGCAGTTCAACCGAATGAAGGGGTACGGCAAGACGAAGCTGTACGACGCGATCGCCGAAGCCGGGCGCGCGCTTGCCGCCCAGGCCGGCCCCCGCCGCGCGCTGGTGGTCCTGACGGACGGCGCGGACAACGCCAGCACGCTGACGCCGGGCGAAGTGTCCGGGCTCGCCAGCTCTATCGACGTCCCGGTCTACGTCGTCGTTGTCACGTCGCCGCTCGACCACACAGGCAAGAAGACGCTCGCGGGCGCCGACGTGGCCGCGCTCATCGAAGGCCGTCTCGGCGACCTGGCGCGCTGGACCGGCGGCGACATCTTCGCGGCGACAAGTCCGGCGGCGTCGAGCCTTGCGGCGCGGCAGATTGTGACCGAGCTGCGCCATCAATATCTGATCGCGTTCGAACCCAGCCGCGAACCCGGCTGGCATCCGATCGATCTCCGCGCCCGCGACAAAGGGCTCATCGTGCGCGCGCGGTGCGGCTACATCGTGCAGAGCTCGCCTGATCGACCGTAGGCTTTCTGAGGAGGCATCACATGCGGAAGTCGTTGTTCGTCATCGCCCTGAGCGCGTTCGCCGTTGGAACCACGGCCTGCGCCAGCAAGGGCTTCGTCAATGAGCAAGTCGGCAGCGTCAGCAAGAAGGTGGACTCGCTCGGGCAGTCGCTCGAGGAGACGCAAGAGCGGACGCGGCAGAACGAGGGCAAGATCACGGAAGTGGGCCAGCAGGCGACCGCGGCGCGCGGCGCGGCGGATCAGGCCCAGCGGTCCGCGACGTCGGCCGGGCAGGCGGCGAACGCCGCTGACGCGAAAGCCGGCGCGGCGTCGGAAACGGCGCGCATGGCCGCGGCCAAGGCCGAGGAAGTCGATCGCGCGTCGAAGCGTCTCATCTTCGAAGTCGTGCTGAGCGAGGACTCGGGCAACTTCAAGTTCAACGCCACCTCGCTGCCCGATGAAGCGAAGGCGAAGATCGACGAGATGATCGCGCGCGTCAAGGCCGACCCGAAGGGCGCGTACTTCGAGATCGAAGGCCACACGGACAGCGTCGGCGAGAAGTGGGTGAACGAGAAGGTCGGGCTCGCCCGCGCCGAGTCGGTCAAGCGGTATCTCTACGAGCAGCACAAGGTGCCGCTCCACCGCATGAACGTGATCAGCTACGGCGAGGAGAAGCCAGCGACGACGAACAAGACCCGGGACGAGCGCGCGCAGAACCGCCGCGTCGTCGTCAAGGTCTTGATCTAAGCCGGTATGGAGCCCCGGGGCTTCAGCCCCGGGGAGCAATTCCCTAGCGGTGCCCATAGGAGCTCCGGGACTTCGGTCCCGGGGCTCTTTCTTCTAGTCTTCTCTCACCGTCAGATACACCGCGAGCGGCGCGAGCAGGACGCAGGCGATAACCGCGCCGGCGAGCACCAGCCCATGCGTCGCGAGGAGCGAGACCATGGACTGCGGCAGACTTGGCGGTTGGATGGACAGCACCGACTTGGCCGCCGCCCACGCCCAGTCGAGCGCGCCCTGGAACCACGTGGCGGTCGCGCCGAAGACCGCGCCCAGCACCCCGACAGATGCCGCGAACCCAATCGCCTGCGCGACCGTGATCGGCCGCGCGGCCTTGCGCTCGTTCTCGACGCGGGCGCGCATCTGCGCCCGCCACCAGACGACGGCGGAGTCGGGCAGGCGCGGCGCCGCGCCGGTTGCGTCGCTCTCGGCCTCGAACGCCACGGCGACCGTCACGACGTCCGCGCAGATGGCGCACTGCGCGGCGTGGGTGACGAGCTCGGGCGCGGCGCGCTGCGGCCATCGGTTGGTCGAGACGGCCGCCAGCACGTCGGCTTCGTGGGGACACGCGGTCGGTCGCCTGGATCTCAACCTCATGACCGCCCCCCGATCTCGCCGGGTTTCGCGGTGAGCAGCGCCGCCAGTCTCCGCCGCGCGCGGAACAGCAGCATTTTCACGCTGCCGGGCGCGAGGCCCATCGACTGGGCGATCTCCTGGTGCGAGGAACCCTCGCCGTAGGCCAGCCACAAGAGCGCGCGCTCGCGGGTCTTGAGCGACCGCATGGCGCGCGCCAGATCCGTGGCGCCCTCGACCCGCGCGGCCGAGTGGTCACGCGCCGGAACATCCATGTCCTGCGGCACCGTCTGCGGGCGTGTCCGGCTGCGGCGGTGCGCGTCGCGTGCGAGGTTGGTGCCGATGCGGAACAGCGCGTTGCGCCGGTGTGACTCACTCTCGTAGGGCGAGTCGGCGCGCAGGAACCGGTAGTAGGACTCCTGCACGAGGTCATCGGCCAGATGGCGATCGCCGGTCACGCGCGCGAGGTACGCCCACAAGCTCCGGGCGGTGCGGTCGTAGAAAGCCCGGAACGCGTCTTCTTCCATCACGAAGGCGGCGTCGGCATCGCCGGCGGCGGCCTCGAGGCGCTGGATGTCGGAGACCGTCACGTCACGCGTCGTCACGGCTCACATCCGTCCTC
>JANOGJ010000072.1:0-2574 GCA_031405995.1 Acidobacteriota bacterium | reverse complement strand
GCCCCTTCATGTGAGCGATGTTGTCAAGCGTCCAGGCTTCCGGATGGACGTTGTTCTTGATGGCGGCGTTTTCCGCCGGCAGTCCAAAGGCGTCCCATCCGAATGGGTGCAGGACGTTGAAGCCCCGCATCCGCATCGTGCGGGCCATGATGTCGCCGATCATGTAGTTGCGCACGTGCCCGACGTGGGCGTGGCCGGACGGATATGCGAACATCTCGAGGCAGTAGAACTTCGGCTTCGAGCGATCTTCGGTCACCTCGAACGCGCGGGTGTCCGCCCAGCGCGCCTGCCACTTCTTCTCGATGTCCTGGGGACGGTAGTCGGCCACGGCCCTCTACGCTAGCACGGCCATCGCCGCCCTCAGGCACTCGCCGAGGGCGTCCAGGTGGTAGCCACCCTCGGTGACGAACGCCAAGCGGCGTCCGCAGATCTTGCGGGCGGATGCGTCGAGCCGGCCGACCATGCGCGCGTAGCCGTCGGTCGTCATGCGGAGGCCACCAAGCGGATCCCGTTCGTGCGCGTCGAACCCGGCCGAGACGAGCATGACGTCCGGACCGAAACGCTCGAGCGCCGGCAGCGCGACGCGCTCGTACGCGGCGATCACGTCGGCGTCCCTCGCGCCCGCGTCCATGGGCATGTTGACGGTGAACCCCAGTCCCGCGCCCGCGCCGGTCTCGCCTGCCGCGCCCGTGCCCGGGTAGTACGGATACTGGTGGCTCGACACGAACAGCACGGTCGGGTCCGTGTAGAACGCCGCCTGCGTCCCGTTGCCGTGATGCACGTCGATGTCGACGATGGCCACGCGAGCGGCGCCGTCTGCGCGAAGCGCCGCGGCGGCGATGGCGATGTTGTTGTAGACGCAGAAGCCCATGGCCCGATCCGGCTCGGCGTGGTGCCCGGGCGGACGCACCAGCACCAGCGCCGGCTCGCCCGTCAGACGCGCGTGGCGTGCGGCCTCGATAGCCGCGCCAGCGGCCAGCAGCGCGATCGCGTGGGACTCGGGACTCGTGAACGTGTCCTCGTCCAGCATCGCGGCCGTGCCCGCCGTCGCGGCAACATGGTCGAGGTACTCGGCGGTGTGGATCCTGGCGAGTTCCTCGCGCGTCGCGGGCCTGGGCTCGCGGACCTCGCCACCCTGGGCGCGAAACTCCGCCGCAATGCGATCGAACAGTTGCGCGCGCTCCGGACGCTCCGGATGGCCAGGGGGCGTCGTGTGCTCGGCGAAGCGAGGCGAGGAGATCAGCAGCATTTCAGGAAAGAGCTTTCACCATGAAGAACATGAAGAGCATGAAGGCCCGGCGGCACGGGCGGGCCTTGCCCGCCCGCGGCCAAAGGCCGCGCTTTACGACGAGCGAGACCGCCCGTCGTTGGCGTGCCGTCGGGTTCAGACACCCTTCCATCGTGCATGCCCCTTCGTATCTTTGGTGAGCTTGGTGGTTCGAGCCCGCATGGTTTTCTTCATGTTCTTCATGTTCTTCATGGTGAAGGCCCTTTGAGCAGGCTCTTGGCGCGGTCCTCCAACGCCACCAGCGCGCGCTCGAGTTCTACCCGCGCGGACTCGATCGCGTCCTCGTCCGCATCGGCCGGCACGTCGATCGGTTCGCCGATGGCGACCGCGACGTCGCTGCCGGGCCTGGGCACCTGATGCGCGTCCCAGCTTTTCACGGTCCAGAAGCGCGACGCCTCGATGTGGAACGGCACGATCGGGTTACCGGTCGCGCTGGCGAGCCAGACGGCGCCCGGCTGGACCCGGCGCGCCGGCCCGCGCGGGCCGTCCACGGTAAACGCCGCCGGGAAGCCGTCGGCCATCTCGCGCTTGAGCTGCACGAGCGCGCGCGCGCCGCCCCGCGACGTGGAGCCCCGCGCCGCGCGGTACCCGAAGTGCGACATCAGCCGCGCGACCCACTCGCCGTCGAAGTTCTCGCTGGTCATGGCGACGATGGAGCGGTCGCGAAAGAACAGGGTGGCGGCGAGGATGCGCCCGTGCCAGAGCGCGAGAATCGGCTGGCGACCCGACTCGATGACCGCATCGAAGGACGGCGTGCCGGCGTACGTCCAGTGGTACGTGGCGCCTAGCGCCTCCACGAGCGGCATGCCGATGGCCGCGATGGCGGCCGCCTGGAAGCGTCGGGATGTCGAGAGGGTCACAGGCCTTCGTACTGGGGGCCTTCCCCACCTTCGGGCGGCACCCAGTCGATGATCTGGTACGGGTCCATGATGTCGCACGTCTTGCAGTGGACGCAGTTCGACGCGTTGATGTGCAGCTTCTTCGTGCCGTCGCCCGCGTCGACCATCTCGTAGACGGCGGCAGGACAAAACCGGGTGCACGGGTTGCCGTATTCGACACGGCACTTCGTCCGGCAGATGTCCGTGTCGTGAACGATGAGATGCGACGGCTGATCTTCGAGGTGCCGCGTGCCCGAGAAGTGCACGTTCGTGGCGCGATCGAAGGTGAGTTGCCGATCGATCTTGACCGGCTGCACGGGCTCGTCGGGCGAAGGCGGGCGGCCATCGTAATAGTCCGCTAGTTTCCTGGGCCGCTTATAGCCCTCATGCGACGGCATCGGATCCTTG
>JANOGJ010000741.1:0-5780 GCA_031405995.1 Acidobacteriota bacterium | reverse complement strand
CCGCGCCGACCATCACCGCGATCGCTCCCAGAACCGCGAGCTTCTTGCTCACTTGAAAATGCTCTTGGCGATTTTCACGTGCACGCCGAGGTTGGGCAGGTCCACCAACTGCGTGAAAGCGACGTGGCCGGCGATGCTCGTGAGCTGGTAGGCCTGGTGCTTCGTCAGGCCCTTCGTGGCGACGAGGAAGTCCACCATCTCCTGGATCGCGGTCTTGGTCGCGACGACGAGGTCCGGGTCCGTCGCCATGCTGATGTAGTCGGTGGCTGTTTCCGCCCGAGGCCAGGTGAGCCTCATGTCTTTCCGCACGGTGAGCTGGAGTCGGCCGCGGAGCGACGTCTCGATGGCCGTCTGGTTGACCTCACCGTCGCCCTGCGCGGCGTGGCCGTCGCCGACTTCGAACAGCGCGCCCGGCACGAACACCGGGATGTACAACGTCGAGCCGGCGACGAGCTCGCGGTTGTCCAGGTTGCCGGCATGGCGGCCGGGCGGATTGCTGCTCACGCGGCCGATCTCCGGCGCGGGCGCCACGCCCATGCTGCCGAAGAACGGCTTGAGCGGGACCACGATGCCCGGCAGGAACACTGACGTCATCGAGGCGCGGTCGAGTTGAAGGATGGTGGCGGGCGGGCGCGGCTGTTCGCAATTGGCGCTGACGTACCCCGCACACCCGTTGTAGCCGTAGTCGATCGCGAGATCGATCGACAGCACCTTCACTTCGAGCACATCGCCCGGCATCGCGCCTTCGACGTACACCGGTCCGGTCAGGATGTGGCCGCCGGGTCCTCGAAGCTCGTGGCCATTGGGGAAAGCGGCGACGACGGCCTTGAGCGAGTCCTGGATCTTCTCGTCGGGCACGCCCGCGCGCGCGAGGCCCGCCGGGCTGTTCGTCAGCAGCGTGTCCACGTCGATGATGTCGCCCGAGGCGACGCGCAGCACGGGCTTCGCTTCGGACCAGTAGTAGCCGTACGCGACGGTCTCGGGCGTGGCCAGGAGGCGGTGCGTGCGCGGCGTTTGCGGGAGAACGACCGGGGCGATCGAGAGCGTCAGCACGGTCGCGATGGCAATCGCGCGCATCTACGACTTTCCCGGCCTGCCGCGCAGGACGCCAATCTGGATGAGCAGGCCCGTGAAGTCGTACAGCCGCTTCTCGTGCGTGATCAGTCCATTCCTCATTTCGAACAGACGCACACCGTGGATCTCGAACCGGCGGTTCGTGCCGGCAAATCCCATGAAGTCGCCGACGTGCGTGGCGTTCACGGAGAACGACTGCGCCACGCGCTGATCGTCGATCAGCAGATCCTCGATCGTCAGATCCCAGTCGGGAAAGGTCTTGAACACCGCCGCGTACGAGTCGCGGATGGCGACGCGGCCCTGCAGCCGTCCGAACATTGGGCTGACAACCGTCGACTCCGGGGCATGGCCGTCCGCCAGGCCGTCCGGGTTGCGCGCGGTCCAGAGCGCCTGCCGTCCGGCAAAGAACGCCTGAATCTCGTCACGGGTCATGAATCCCCTCCGCGTGTAAGAGGGTGATACTACAAGAGCTTGCCGTCGACGCGCGACACCACCTTGCTTGTTGCGGCGCGTATCACGCGCCTCTTCGCCTACGGCTTCCTCTCCGTCATCCTCGCCCTCTACCTGACCGAGATTGGTTTCAGTGAAGCGGCGACCGGCCTGCTCCTGACCCTCACCCTGGCCGGCGACGCCGTCGTCTCGCTCTGGTTGACGACGACCGCCGATCGATTCGGCCGGCGGCGGACGCTCGTCGTCGGCGGCGCGCTGATGGCGGCGGGGGGCGCGGTGTTCGCGCTCACGACCGACCTGACGCTGCTCGCCGTCGCGGCGACGCTCGGCGTCATCAGCCCGACGGGCAAGGAGATCGGTCCCTTCCTGTCGATCGAGCAGGCCGCGCTCACGGAGGTCGTCGCCCCCGGGCGGCGCACGCACGCGTTCGCCTGGTACCACTTCGCCGGTTCGCTCGCCGCGGCCGCGGGCGCGCTCGCCGGGGGCGTCATCGCGGAGGCCTTGCGCGGCGCCGGCTTCTCGACCGTCGAGGCCTATCGCGTGCTCCTCATCGCCTACGCGGTGGCGGGCGCGGTGCTCGTCGCGCTCTTCCTGGGCGTGTCGCCCGCGGTGGAAGCGGCGCCCGCGAAGGTCCGAGGGTCCGAGGGTCCGAAGGTCCGAGGGGCCGGGGGGTTGGGGCGCTCGTTCGGCCTCCACCGCTCGCGTTCCATCGTCATGCGGCTGAGCGGTCTCTTTGCGCTCGACGCGTTCGCGGGCGCGTTCCTCGTCCAGAGCGTGCTCGCGTACTGGTTTCACGTGCGGTTCGGCATCGCGGAGGCGGCCATCGGCGCGATTCTGTTCGGCGCCAACCTGCTGGCCGGGCTCTCGGCCCTCGTTGCCGCTCGCCTGGCCGCGCGCATCGGCCTCGTGAAGACGATGGTCGTCACGCACCTACCCTCGAATGTCCTGCTGTGTCTGGTCCCGCTGATGCCGACCCTGGGACTCGCCGTGGCCGTCCTGCTCGTGCGCTTCAGCATCTCGCAGATGGACGTGCCGACGCGGCAGTCCTACACAGTGGCGGTCGTCGCGCCGGACGAACGGTCGGCGGCGGCGGGGATCACCACGATTGCCCGGTCGGTGGGCGCGGCCATGGCCCCCGCGCTCAGCGGCGTCGTCATGGCGACGTCGCTCGCGGCGCCGTTCTTCGTCTCGGGCGGCCTCAAGATCGTCTACGACCTCTTGCTCTACCGCTCGTTTCGCGGGCTGCGCCCGCCCGAGGAGATACCGCCGTCGTGAATGGCGGCCGGACCTTCAGGTCCGGCGGGACTTTGGTAGCATTCTCGGTCATGGACCAATTCGCGGTGTCGGTCTTTCGGACGTCGGACCATGCGTTGCTGCCGCTGGCGACGATGGCGCTCGACGGCGAGCACATCGCACATGTGGTCCGCCGGCCGGCCGAGATCGGGATCGCGGCGGTCCTGCGATCGGACATGCCCTTTGTCGATGCGGGTGTCGTGGCCGAGATCCTCGTGCGCGGGGAAGATGCGGCGCGGGCACGGGACGTGCTCGCCGACCTCGCGCAGGCGCCGTTTCCGCCGCCCGCCCCGGAGGCCGTCGCGGCGCTCCACGTGCGCGACATCGGGACCGGCATGACGGTGGGCCAGGTCACGGAGACTCAGGCCCGGTTCCTCGTCGATCAGCTAGAGGAAGAGGACGCCGCCGAGGCGCGCTACTTCATCGACGCCAGGACCATCGAGATGCTCGAACGTGAGGGCGCCGAGCCCGCCCTGGTCGAGACGCTGCGCCGGGCGCTCGGCCCCCAGGACGGCGTCGAGATTCACATTGCGGATCCAGGACCGATTCGATGACCAAGAACACCGACGAGACGTTCGAAGTGCGGAAGACGGACGAGGACTGGCAAACGACGCTCTCGCCGACGCAGTACGACGTGTTGCGGCGCCACGGGACCGAGATGCGCAACTCGAGCCCGTTGAACGCGGAGAAGCGCGCGGGCCAGTTTCTCTGCGCCGGATGCGGACAGGAGCTGTTTGGATCCGAGACGAAGTTCGACAGCGGTACCGGCTGGCCGAGCTTCTGGGCGCCCAAAGAGGACGCCGTCGGCCTCAAGGCCGACCGCACGCATCTCATGACGCGCGTCGAAGTGTACTGCAGCCGATGCGGTGGCCACCTGGGTCACGTGTTCGAGGACGGCCCGCAGCCGACGGGATTTCGGTACTGCATGAATGGCGCGGCGATGACGTTCGCACCAACGCCGGAGACGGAGAAATGACTAACGCCGCGATGACCGTTCCCGATCGTCACGCCGTCAACGGCGCGCCGCTCGTCGGCCCGTTTCCCGCCGGCCTCGAGCAGGCGGTGTTCGGCCTGGGCTGTTTCTGGGGCGCTGAGCGGAAGTTCTGGCAGACGCCCGGTGTGTTCACGACCGCGGTCGGCTACGCTGGCGGCGAGACGCTGAACCCAACGTACACGGAAGTCTGTTCCGGCCGCACCGGTCACGCCGAAGTCGTGCTGGTCGTGTTCGATCCGACGCAGGTGACGTTTGAGCAACTGCTCACGCTGTTCTGGGAGAACCACGATCCCACGCAGGGCATGCGGCAGGGCAACGACGTCGGCACGCAGTACCGGTCGGTGATCTACGTCACCTCGGACGCGCAGGGTGAAGCCGCGCTCCGCACCGCGGAGGCCTACCAAGTCGAGCTCACGAAGCGCGGATTCCCGAGAGTGACCACCGAAATCCGGAAGGCGCCGCCGTTCTTCTACGCGGAGGAATATCACCAGCAATACCTCGACAAAAACCCGCAGGGGTACTGCGGCATTGGGGGTACTGGGGTGAAGTGTGACTCGCGCTAGAATGCCCCGGGGAGATTTCTGATATGCGAACCAGTTTGAAGCTCGGCGTGGTGTGTCTGTTGATCGTGGCGTCGGCGTCGTTGCCCGTGGCCGCTCGTCCGGCCGGCGTCACCGCCGGACCGGCCCTCGCGTCCATCGGGCCGCTCGCGTTCGGGCCCGGCGGCGTCCTGTTTGCCGCCGACAAGCAGGCGGCGACCATCTTCGCGCTCGACCTCGGCACCCAGGCGACGGGCGGCGCGCCCGGCACCAAGGACGTCGCGGGCGTTGACGCGCAGATCGCGGCCGTCCTCGGCACCACCGCGGCGGAGATCGCCATCACGGATCTCGCCATCCATCCGACGTCGAAGAACGCCTTCGTGTCGGTCATGCGCGGACAGGGCGCGGCGGCGCAGCCGGCGCTCGTGCGCATCGACGGCGCGGGCAAGATCGCTCTCGTCTCGCTCGAGAACGTGACGTTCACGAGCGTCACGCTGCTGAACCCGGCGGCCGTCAGCCCCAACCCGCGCGGCGGCCGCGCGAGTTCGGTCACCGATCTCGCCTTCGCCAACGGCCGGCTCGTCGTCGCCGGCCTGTCGAACGAGGAGTTCGCGTCGAAGCTTTGGTCGGTGCCGTATCCGTTCGCGGCCACGGACCGCGGTGCGAGCGTCGAGATCTACCACGGCAACCACGACGCGGTTGAGACGCGGTCGCCCGTGACGACGTTCCTGCCGTACACGATCGACAACCAGCCGTACGTGCTCGCCGGCTACACCTGCACGCCGCTCGTGAAGTTCCCGTTCGCGGCGCTCAAGGCGGGCGAGTAGGTCGTCGGCACCACGATCGGCGAGTTCGGCGCCGGCAACACGCCGCTCGACATGATCCTCTACAAGAAGGGCGGCGCCGACTTCATCCTGATGTCGAACTCGCGCCACGGTGTCTTCAAGATTCCGACGACCGGGTTCGCGACGGCGCCGGGGATCACGACCAAGGTCACCGGAACGGGCGGCGTGCCGTTCGAGAAGATCGCGTCGATGGTGGGTGTCGAGCAACTCGATCTGCTCGATGCGACGCGGTCGATCGTCATCGCCCGCGCGGCCGACGGCACGCGGAACCTGTCGGCGATCATTCTCCCGTAGCGACGAACCTGGTTAATGGGGCAGTGGGGCAATGGGGCAGTGGGGCAATGAGCGCCGCACCGTTTCCATTGCCTCATTGCCCCTTTGCCACATTGCCTCATTAACCCTCGTCCGCGCCCTTTGCCTCATTGCCTCCTTAACTGTCCTTTCCTGTTCTCGCTCTCCAGGCCCTCTCGACATCGCCCTCGTCACTGACGCCCCATCGCGTCGCGCCGTCGTGCGCGTGACCGGCCTCGGGACCGAGGAGCTCGCGGCGCTCGGCGCGGCGAAGCTGCCGGAAACGACCTGGCA
>JANOGJ010000700.1:0-2440 GCA_031405995.1 Acidobacteriota bacterium | reverse complement strand
CAGGCGCCAACTCCACCTCTACCGGCGCCCGCAGCGGCGGTGCAGTACTCGGCCGGTCCCATCGATGCCGCTGACATGGTCGCGCTCCTGAAGCAGTTCAACGTGCCCGGCGTCAGCATCGCGGTGATCAAAGACTTCAAGATTGACTGGGCCAGGGGTTATGGGCTCGCCGACGTCCAGACCGGGACGCCGGTGACGACCGACACCATGTTTCAGGCCGCGTCCATCAGCAAGACCGTGGCCGCGATGGCGTCGATGCGAGCGGTGCAAGAGGGGCGGTTCGCGCTCGATCAGGACGTCAACACGATCCTGAAATCGTGGAAGCTCCCGGGCGACGACCACACGAAGGACCGCCCGGTCACGCCACGCGGGCTGATGAGCCACACCTCCGGGACCGGTGACGGATTCGGATTCCCCGGCTACGCGCCCAATGCGCCGCTCCCGACGCTGCCGCAGATCCTCGACGGGCAACACCCATCCAATCGACCTCAAGTGAGGCTTGAGCGTCCGCCGTTCACCGGCTTCAAGTACTCGGGCGGCGCCGTGATGATTCAGGAACTCGCATTGACGGACGCCATGAAGAAGCCTTTCGTCGACCTCGCTCGCGACTGGGTGCTGAAGCCGATTGGCATGACCAACAGCACGTTCGAGCAGCCGCTGCCGGCCTCGCGCGAAAAACTGGCAGCCCGCGCGCACAACCGCATGGGCGCCAGGATGGGCGATTCGTGGCACGTCTACCCGGAGCACGCCGCGGCCGGGTTGTGGACGACGCCGACCGATCTCGCGAAGTTCCTGGTTGAGGTCCAGACGACACTCGCCGGCCCTGCCCTGAGCGTGCCGAAGGGCCAGTCGAATCGTGTGCTGTCGCGGGCGATGATGCTCGAGATGGTCACGCCGGTAGGGGTCGGACCCTACGCGGTCGGGTTTTCGGTGGAGAAGCAGGGCGAAGGCTGGTACTTCCTCCACGGCGGCAGCAACTGGGGATTTCAGTGCCACATGATCGCGCATCGCCTGAAGGGCTACGGCGTCGTCATCATGACCAACGGCGACAATGGCGGGGCGCTCATGCAGGAGCTGCGTCGCAGGATCCAGGAGGCGTACCAGTGGGACGTCTTCGACAAGCCCATCCCCAGGACGTACGGGCCGGTGCGATAAGGGCTCGCTCGCTTACATCGAAATCGTTAAGAGTTGTCCACAGATCGAGGTACGACCCCCTCAAAAAGCGCGACGAACTCGCCGAGGATCATCGCCGTCGCGCCCCACACCTGCTGGCCCGCGACGTCGAAGTAGGGATAGCGGACGTCGAGGCCGTCGCGGGCGCGCTCGGCCGAGGCGACATTTCGCGCGTCGCGAAGCGCGCCGAGGGATGCCTCCACCAGTCCGGCGACTTCGCCGGGCGCCAGACGAAAATCGGGCCGGCGATCGGTGATGCCGACGTACGGCCGCACGACGTGATTGCTGACGATCACCCACAACGAGGACAGCGCGCCGACGATCCGGACATCGCGCGGGTCGAGGCCGATCTCCTCGCTGGCTTCGCGCAGCGCCGCGTCTTCCGGCCGCTCGCCGGGATCGACGCGCCCGCCCGGAAGACTGATCTGTCCGGCGTGGTGCGGCAGGTCGTCGTGTCGCACGGTCAGGGGAATGAGCGCGCCTTGCGGGCCCGGATAGAGGAGCACGAGCGCGGCCGCCTGCCGCGCGGTGTCGGGATCGAGCTGCGGCTGCCAGCCCTTGAGCCGCGGATCCGGCGCAAAGCGCAATTGCGCCTCCGGGCCCGGCAGCGACTGCGCCAGCCGGACCCGGAGGAACGCTTCGAGATCGGCCGGTGTCACCAGCCCATTCGCTTTCGCAATGCGGTGACATGCGCGGCATGGTGCCGCCCGTGCCACGCATACAACTGCAGAAGATCGTCCACGGTCATCTTGCCCCACTGTGGATGCATGACCGTCCGGGCGTATGCGGCTTCGTCGAGGGAGCGCAGCCACAGGACCCAGCGCTCGTGCAGCACGCGAAGCAAAGTCATAGACGGCGTGACCGGCATGGTGCGGGCGTCGGCGAGCTCGGCCCACGCCGCTTCCTCATAGGTCTTGGCGGGCGGGTTGTCCTCCGTCACCGCGAGTTTGCACCGGATGTAGGCGTTCATGTGGCTGTCCGGCACGTGATGGGCGACCTGACGGACGGTCCATCCGTCCGGCCGGTAAGGGGTGTCGAGTTGTGCGTCGTCCAGTCCATGCACCGCCGCGGCAAGCCGCGCCGGCGCCTCCGCAATCTGGCCAATCAAGGCGGCGCGTTTCGCCGCGTCGATGTTGGGGTCACGCGAGAACTTCCCGATGGGGAACCGCAGGTCGTCTGACATAGACACAGATTAAGGGGTCGTACCTCGAACTGTGGAAAACTCTTTACAACTGCAGGGGAAACGACGTCGGGGGTCGTTTCGCCG
>JANOGJ010000661.1:0-3793 GCA_031405995.1 Acidobacteriota bacterium | reverse complement strand
GATCCCGGCACTTACTGCTACACGCCCGACCTGGCGTGGCGGGATCATTTCCGGGGGACGGCCGCGCACAACACGATCACGGTCGACGGTGTGCCCCAGGCCAGGCCGAAGGGGCCCTTCACCTGGCAGAGCCGACCCTCCGCCAGCCTGCGCGAGTGGACCACCGCGGAGGGATTCGACCTCGTCGACGCGTGGCACGACGCGTACGGAAGTCTGGCGGATCCCGTCCGGCATCGGCGGCGCGTGCTCTTCGTCAAGCCGCGATACTGGGTGATTCTCGATGACCTGACCGGCCTGGCCGACCACGACATCGCGTTGCGGTTTCAGTTCGCGGCGAGACCCGTCCAGGCGGGGCCCGGGGCCTGGGTGGCCGCCCACGGCCGGCGCGGCGAAGGCCTGTGGCTCGCGCCGTTCTCCACCGCATCGATCACGCTGGATCTGCGCGAGGGGGAGACGGATCCACCGGCCGGATGGGTCTCGCCTCACTACGGGCGGAAGCACCCGGCGCCGTTGGCGGTCTATCGCACCCGGGCCCGGCTTCCGCTCCGCATCGCGACGGTGCTGATGCCCGTTGAACATCTCGACGCCCCGCCGCGGATCACGGTGGAACGAGACGCCGCCGGCCGAATGATCGCGCTGCGGCTGGACGAGACAGGCGAGCTCGTGCGGTTTGACGACGACACGCTCGTCGTCGAGGCCGCCCCTTCCGTGTCTCCGGCTCCATCGCCAGTGCGCGCGAGGGCCCGCTGATGTGCGGCATCGCCGGCATCGTGTCGTTCGACCCCGACGCCCGCGTCGACGAGGCGCGCCTCACGAAGATGCGGGACGTTCTGGCGCATCGCGGACCCGACGGCTCCGGGAACTGGCTCGAGGGTCCCGTCGGTCTCGCACACCGGCGCCTGGCGATCATCGACGTGGCCGGCGGCCAGCAGCCCATGTCCAATGAGGATGGCCGCATCTGGGGCGTCTTCAACGGCGAAATCTACAATCACGCGGAGCTGCGCCCGGGCCTTGAGGCGCGGGGGCACCATTACAAGACGCGGACGGATACGGAGACGATCCTCCACCTCTTCGAGGAGTATGGCGATCGGGCGGTGGAGCAGCTGCACGGCATGTTCGCCGTGGCGCTGTGGGACCGAGCGGAGCGCCGGCTCTGGCTGGCGCGGGACCGACTCGGGATCAAGCCGCTCTACTACGCGTGCACGGACCGCGAGCTGCTGTTCGCGTCCGAGATTAAGGCCATTCTGGCGGCCGGCGTCAAAGGGGTCTTCAACGACACCGTGCTGCCGGAGTACCTGGCCACGCGGTTTGTCTCGGGCGAAGAGACGTTCTTTCGCGGCATCCGGAAGCTCCTGCCGGGTCACACGTTGTCCTGGTCCGCGCGCGAGGGCTTCACTCGTCGCCGGTACTGGCAGATCCCGGAGCCGGCGGCGGGGCCGGCGCGTAGTTTCGACGCCGAGGCGCGGGACCTGCGCGATCGGTTGCGCGGAGCCGTCCGGCGCCACCTGATGAGTGACGTGCCGCTCGGGCTGTTCCTGTCGGGCGGGATCGACTCGACCGCGCTCGCGGGCATCGCGGCCGAGATGGTCGGCGAGCCGCTCCAGACGTTCTCCGTCGGATTCGCCGAGGCCGAGGCCAACGAGCTGCCGTACGCGCGTCTGGCGGCCGGTCGGATCGGCGCCGTGCATCGCGAGGTGGTCGTGTCGGCCGCGGAGTACTTCGCGAAGCTCCCGGAGCTCATTTGGCAGGAGGACGAGCCGATCGCGTTCACATCCAGCGTGCCGCTCTACTTTGTTTCGCGGCTGGCGCGCGACCACGTCAAGGTCGTCCTGACCGGCGAAGGCGCCGACGAACTCTTCCTCGGCTATAACCGGTACCGCGTCGCGCACTGGAACGCGTGGCTGGGCCGGCCGTACTGGGCGCTCGCGCCGAAGAGCGTGCGCGGCGCCGTGCGCCGCGCCGTGGCCGGGTGTCCCCGGCGGATTCGGCGCTATGCCGAGCGGACGTTTCTTTCGCTGGACCCGGGTGAGCGCGCGCTCTTCTACGAGAACTTCGCCGTGTTTCCGGAGCGCCTGCAGCTGGGCTTGTTCGCCCGTCCCGACATCGGCGGCGGTCGGGATCCCTACGCCACGGCGCTCGAGTGCTATCAGGAGGCGTCCGGCAGCGACCTCGACCGCATGACCCGGGCCGACCTGCAGACCTACCTCCACGAACTGCTGATGAAGCAGGATCAAATGAGCATGGCGGCCTCGATCGAGAGCCGCGTGCCGTTTCTCGACGACCAGATCATCGAGCATGTGGCCGCGCTGCCGGCCCGCCTCAAGCTGCGCGGCTGGAAGACCAAGGCCGTGCTCCGCGAGGCGGTGCGCGACTATGTGCCTGCCGAAATCCTGAATCGCAAGAAGATGGGTTTTCCGGTGCCGATTGGCCGATGGCTGCGCGGCCCGTTTCGCCCCGTGCTCGACGAGTTCGTACTCGGTGATCGCGCCCTCGGGCGCGGGCTGTTCGACTCCGACGCGGTGCGCGGCCTCGCCGAGGACCATCGCGCCGGCCGGGCGGAGCACGGCGACCGGCTGTGGCTCCTGATCAACCTGGAAATCTGGCACCGCGTCGTCCTCGAAGGGGAGGCGCCGGGCGCCGTGATGTCGGCCGCCTTGGATCCGGCCGGCGATGGCAGCCGGGTGTTTGTGCCACGTGAGTTAGGTCTGAATTCGGGTGCGTCCGATCCGCCGCGCGCGACGGTCGGACGCGCATGAGAAAAAGGGGCTGATGACGATGCGAGTGAGCGTGTTTGGACTTGGTTATGTGGGGTGCGTGACGGCGTCATGCCTGGCGCGTGCGGGACACACCGTTCTTGGCGTCGATCTGAGTGCCCAAAAGGTCGAGATGATCAACGGCGCGCGCTCGCCGATCGTGGAGCCCGGCCTGGGCGACCTGCTCGTCGAGGTCGTCGGCCACGGCCGTTTGCGGGCGACGACGTCCTGTCGCGAGGCGGTCGAGGGCACGGAGCTGGCGCTCATCTGCGTCGGCACGCCGAGCCGTCCGAACGGCCAGCTCGACACCGATGCCCTCGTCCGCGTGGCCGAGGAGATTGGCGCCGTCCTGCGTGCGAGCCCCAAGCGCTTCGCGGTGGTGATCCGGAGCACGGTGCTGCCCGGCACCATCGAGCAGTTCGTGTGGCCCGCGCTCCGCGACGCGGCCGGACCGGCCGTCTCGCAGCTGACGATCGCGGTCAACCCCGAATTCATGCGCGAGGGGACCTCGCTCAAGGACTTTGTCGAGCCGCCGATGACGCTCGTCGGCTGCACCGACGCGGACACTGCCGCCTTGCTCGAGACGATGTACGCGAGCGTGCAGGCGCCGTTCGTCACGACCGCGATCAAGACGGCCGAGATGGCCAAGTACGTGTCGAATGCCTACCACGCCCTGAAGGTGTGCTTCGCCAACGAGATCGGCGACACGTGCGAGGCGCTCGGAGCTGACGCGCAGGAGGTCATTGACGTGTTCCTGCGCGACCGCAAGCTCAACGTGTCGGCGGCGTACCTGCGGCCGGGCTTTGCGTTCGGCGGATCGTGCCTGCCGAAGGACGTGCGGGCGCTCGTCTGGGCCGCCCGTTCCCGCGACGTCAACACGCCGCTGCTGTCGTCAATCATTCCGTCGAACGAAGGGCAAATCCGGACGGCCATCGACGCCGTGCTCCGGACCAAGCAGCGCCGTGTCGGGGTGGTCGGGCTGGCATTCAAGCCGGGCACCGACGACCTTCGGGAGAGTCCCGTCGTGACGCTGGTCGAGG
>JANOGJ010000069.1:0-3781 GCA_031405995.1 Acidobacteriota bacterium | reverse complement strand
CCTCGCGGAGCTGGGCGCGCGCCGCGGCGAGAGTTCGGGGCCAGTGCTCGTCGGTTTCGCGGCGCAAACGGGCGACCCGATCCCCGCGGCCCGGCGCAAGCTGGCCTCGAAGCGCGTCGATCTCATCGTCGCCAACGACGTGACCGCGCCCGGCGCTGGATTCGACGTGCCGACCAATCAGGTCACGCTCGTCTCCGCCGACGCAGTTTACGCGCTGCCGCTCCAGAGCAAGGTCGAGGTCGCCCGCGCGATTCTCAACAAGGTGGAGCAGCTGATCGTCCGGCAGCCGGCCGCGCTGGCGCCGCGATGACGCCTCCCTCGCGCCAAGCCATGATCGAGCACCTCAAGGTGTACGCCGACCTGGGCGTCGAGGGCGTGTCGCGCGACCCGGTGTGGAGAGCGCGTGGGGGTACCGCCAAAACCGGCGGCTCACAACCCGAGCCGCCCTACGAGGACAGCACGGCGTCCAGCGGCCCTGCGGAGTCTCTCCTTGCGCTGCGCGCCCACATCGGCGACTGCACGCGCTGCAAGCTCCACACGATGGGGCGCCGGCAGGTCGTCTTTGGCGTCGGCAATCCGAAGGCCGAGCTGATGTTCGTGGGCGAGGCGCCGGGCGCGGACGAAGACGTCCAGGGCGAGCCCTTCGTCGGCAAGGCCGGCCAGCTCCTGACGAAGATCATCGAAGGCGGTCTGGAGCTCAAGCGGTCGGATGTGTACATCGCGAACGTCATCAAGTGCCGGCCGCCCGGCAACCGCAACCCGGAGCCGGACGAGGTCGCGACGTGCGAGCCGTTCCTGTTCCAGCAGATCGACACGATTCGGCCGCGCGTCATCGTCGCGCTCGGGGCGTTTGCGGCCCACACCTTGCTCAAGACCGACGCGCCGATCTCAAGGATTCGAGGGCAGGTCTTCGACTACCGCAACGGGTCGCGCCTCATCCCGACGTTCCACCCCGCGTTCCTGCTGCGCAGCCCCGAGCGCAAGCGCGACGTGTGGGAAGACATGAAGAAAGTGCGTGCCCTCCTCGCCGACCCCGGCTGATCGCGTCATTGCCGTCGCCGTCCCCGTGCCCGGCCTCGGGCTGCTGCGCTACCGCGCGCCCGGGTCCGGCCGGCTCGTGAAGGGCGCGCGGGTCGTCGTGCCGCTCGGCGCGCGCCGGGTCACGGGCTGTATCGTCGATCCCGATGCCGCGCCGCCCGACGCGGGCACGCTGCGGGACGTGAGCGAGGTGCTCGACGACTGGCCGTTCCTGCCGCCCTCGATCGTGGACCTGGCGCTCTGGGTGGGCGAGTACTACGCATCGGGGCCTGGTGACGCGCTGGCGGGCGCGATGCCGCCGTCGGCGCGACGAGGCGAGCGGTCTTCGTTCCTGACGATGGGCGTCGCCGAGATGGAGTCCGGGTTGCTGGAGCGGCCCGCGCCGAAAGGGCCGAAACAGCGGCAGGCGCTCGAGATGCTCCGCGCCGACGAAGCCGGCGTGCCCGTGGCGGAACTCGCGCGTCGCGGCGTCAGCGCAAGCACCGTGAAGTCGCTCGTCAAGGCCGGCATCGTGCGCATCCGCGAGCAGGTCGTCATGCGGGACCCGTTCGCCGGCCACGACGAGGGCAGCGGGCCGTGGACGATGGCGCACGCGAGCGGGCCGGGACCGGCCCTGACCCCCGCGCAAGCCTCGGCGTTCGGCCATCTTGAGGCGGCGGCGGTCGCGGGCGTCTTCAAGACGATTCTCCTGCACGGCGTCACGGGCAGTGGCAAGACGGAGTTGTACCTGCGGTTGGCGCGCCTCGTGATCGCGAAGGGTCGCCGCGTCCTTGTGCTCGTGCCCGAGATCGCACTCACGCCGTCGGCTGCGGGCTTGTTCCGCGCGCGATTCGGGGAGCGCGTGGCGATTCAGCACAGCGGCCTCTCGCCCGGCGAGCGCCACGATCAGTGGCAGCGCATCCGCCACGGCGACGTGGACGTCGTCGTCGGGACGCGGTCCGCGGTGTTCGCGCCGATCGAATCGCTCGGCCTGATCGTCGTCGACGAAGAGCACGAGTCGTCGTACAAGCAGGACGAGGCCCCGCGCTACCACGGGCGCGACCTGGCGGTGCTCCGCGGGCGCATGGAGAACGCGCTCGTCGTGCTGGGCACGGCCACGCCCTCCCTCGAGACGGCGGCCAACGCGCGCGCGGGACGCTACGACACGGTGCGGCTCACAGAGCGGATCCTGAACCGGCCGTTGGCTACCGTGCGCATTATTGACATGCGCCGCGAATACGCGGCGCATGGCGCGGACGTCACGCTCAGCGAGACCTTGCTCGAAGCCATCGACGATCGGCTCGCGAAGAAGGAACAGGCGCTGGTCCTGCTCAACCGGCGGGGCTTCGCGTCCGTCGTGTTCTGCCGGCAGTGCGGCGGATCAGTCGAGTGCCCGCACTGCAGCGTGGCGCTGACGTTCCATCGCGCCGCCAGGCGGCTGCGATGCCACTACTGCAACTACGCGACCGCGGTGCCGGCGCAGTGCGGCCTGTGCGGGGGGGCGTACCTCGAGCAGTCCGGGTTCGGCACCGAGCGGCTCGAAAGCGACTTGCGCGCGCGGTTTCCGGCGGCGCGCATCTCGCGCGTGGACCGCGACACCATCCGGCGACGCGGCGCGATCGCGCGCGTGCTCGACGACGTGGCTGCCGGGCGGATCGACATCCTCGTCGGCACCCAGATGATCGCCAAGGGCCACGACTTTCCGGCGGTGACGCTGGTGGGCGTCGTGTCAGCCGACGTCGGCCTCGGGTTGGCGGACTTTCGCGCCGCCGAGCGCACGTTCCAGTTGCTCACGCAGGTCGTCGGCCGCGCGGGACGCGGCGAGACGCCGGGCGAGGCGCTCATCCAGACGCTGTACCCCGACCATTACTGCATTCGCGCGGCGGCGGCGCAGGACTACGAGCAGTTCTTCGAGCGCGAGATGGAGTTCCGGCGCCACCTGCACTATCCGCCCGACATGGCGCTCATCAACGTCATCGTCAAGGGCCGCACGCTCGACGCGGCGATGACCGACGCGCACGATCTGGCGAAGCGCGTCCGGGTCCACGGGCCGGACGGGAAGGTCATCGGCCCGGCGCCCGCCGCGCTCTCGAAGATCAAGGACGAATACCGCGCCCAGTTCTTCATCAAGGGCCGCCAGCGCAAGCCCATGCGCACGGCGCTCACGCGGGCGCTCGACGAACGGCCGGAACTGAAGCGGAAGACAACAATCGACGTGGATCCGGTGTCGGTGATGTAGATGCGATATCGGATGGGTGGAGGCCGGGTCTTCAGACCCGGCTTGCCGGCGGGGCTAAAGCCCCGCCCTCCAGGTGGCGCCGTCAAGACCGCACAAATATCTCTATCGGTATCGGAATAAAGCAAATGATGAAGATGATCAACGCGACGGCTGCGAGGAGCTTGCGCTTGGCGTCGAGCGGCGAGTCTTCGTCGACGATGCGCGGGTGGCGGACGCCGAGGAAGAAGGCCATCGCGAGCATCATCACCGTCATCGCGACCCAACTGCCCGATCGCAGCGTGAGCAGCACGGCCGCGCCGAGTGTCGCGACGGACACGTAGGACGCCCGGCGGCCGAACACGGCGTAGGCGATATGGCCGCCGTCGAGCTGGCCGAACGGCATCAGGTTTAGAGCAGTCGCCAGCATGCCGAACCACGCGGCGAAGCCAACCGGGTGCAGGAAGATGTCGTGACCGGCGGGAATCGTCCCGAAGTACAGGCGCGACACGGCCTTGAAGAGCAGCGGCTCGCCGAAATAGATCGACG
>JANOGJ010000478.1:0-1927 GCA_031405995.1 Acidobacteriota bacterium | reverse complement strand
GTTTTGACTGCCGGTGTCGTTTTCACTGTTACACTTTCGAACGCCATGAGACATCGCACCCGCTCCCAGTTCCTGATCCCGGGCGCCGCCGCGCTCTCGTTCGTGCTGCTCACTTCCCTGAACGCGCAGGGCCCCCCGCAGCAGGGCGTGCTCGATCGCCTGGCCGCCATGCCGGGCTACGCCCAGTTCACGAAGATGCAGGACGAGCTGCGCACCGGTGGGCCCGCCTTCGTGTCGGGCGCGCTGAACGTGACGTGGGTCGATGACGGCAAGGCGTTCACGTACGCAGTCGGCGGAAAACTGCATCGATTCGATCTCGCGACGAAGCAGGACATCGTGACGGGTGACGCGCCTGTCGCGCCGCCCGGCGGCCGAGACGCCGGTCCGGGGCGCGCGGGCGGCGGCGGTGGCGGTCAGGGCCGCGGCGGGCGAGGCGCCGGCGAGACGCCCGGCGCGCCGAATCCGTGCCCGCCAAGTCAGGTGCAGCGCGGCCGCCAGAGTGAGTGTGTGGGCTCGCCAGACGGCAAGCTCCGGGCGGTCTATCGCGATCGCAATCTGTGGATCGCCAACGCCGACGGCACGAATGAGCGCCAGGTCACGACCGACGGCGACGAGAAGAAGCGCATCAAGTACGGCACAGGCAGCTGGGTCTACGGCGAGGAGCTCGGCCAGACGACGGCGATCTGGTGGTCGCCCGACAGCACGAAAGTCGGCTTCTATCGCTTCGACGAGAGCCCGGTGAAGGACTTCTATCTGCAGATGACGCAGACGTCCGTCCAGAGCTCGCTCGACGTCGAGGCGTATCCCAAGGCCGGCGCGCCGAATCCCATCGCGGACATCCTGGTCCACGACGTCGCCTCTGGCCAGACGCGTCAGCTCGACGTGCGCGACGGCAAGCCGTTCACCGACATTCCCGCGGACGGATCGAAGTTCACGAACGACAACGTGGGGCACTACGTGTATCGCGTCGCCTGGTCGAAGGACGGATCGGGCGAGCTGTACGTGAACCGGACGAACCGCCGCCAGAACGCGCTCGAGTTTGCCGCCTGCGCGCCCACCACCGGCAAGTGCCGCGTGATCGTGCGCGAGGACTGGCCGACCGGCTGGGTCGTGAACTCGCCGGGCATCAACTGGCTCGCCGACAACAAGCGCTTCGTCTGGACGTCGGAGCGGAACGGTTGGCGCAATCTGTATCTGTATGACGTCAGTGGCAAGCTGCTGAACGCCATCACGAGCCACGCCGCATTCGAGGTCGCCGGCATCACGCGCGTGGACGAAGTCGCCGGCGTCGTGTTCTACACGTCGCGCGACGGCGACAACTTCATGAAGACGCAGCTCCATCGCGTCGGGCTCGACGGGCGCGGCGACGTGCGGCTGACCGACCCGGCGTTCAATCACACGGTCAGCCTCTCGCCAGACGGCAAGTCCATCGTGGACGTCTATCAGACGCACAAGGCGCCGCCTGCCACGCGCCTGCTCGATGTGTCGGGCAAGGTCGTCGCGGAACTCGCGAAGAGCGACCTCACGCGGTTCACCACGCTAGGCCTGAAGCCGGTCGAGTTCTTTACCTACAAGGCCGCGGACGGCAAGACCGATCTGCATGGATCGATCGCGTTTCCCTCGAAGTTCGATCCTGCGAAGAAGTACCCGGCGCTCGCATCGGTCTACGGCGGACCCGGCAGCGGCGTGCTGAACGAGACGTTCGCGGCGCCGAGTCAGACGACCGAGTACGGTTTCCTCATGGTCAGCGTGAGCTCGCGATCAGCGCCCGGCCGCGGCAAGCGCATGCTCGACGAGGTCTACCAGAAGCTCGGCCAGGTGGAAATGGACGACATGGCGGCGGGCATTCGCGCGCTCTGGAGCCGGCCGTACTTCGACAAGACGCGCGTCGGCATCTACGGCTCGTCCTACGGCGGCTACAGCTCCG
>JANOGJ010000470.1:0-10193 GCA_031405995.1 Acidobacteriota bacterium | reverse complement strand
GCCGACGGACGCTTCGGCCCGCTCGCCCTGCCTCCAGGCGAGTACGAGCTGGTCGTCTCCGCTCCGGGCCTGCGGTCTCGGCCGCAGCGCATCACGATCGCACCAGGGGCCGCCGCGCTGGACGTGGACGTGCGGCTCGCGCTCGCCGCCGTGCGCGAGTCGGTCGTCGTCTCGGCGGCGCAGGTGGAGACGGCGCTCTCGCGCGTCACCGACAGCGTGACGGTCATCGATCGCGCCGAGATCCACGCGCGCCAATCCGAGACCGTCGCCGACGCAATCCGGCGCGTGCCGGGCTTCGCGGTGGTGGCCTCGGGTGGCCGTGGCGCGGTGACGTCGTTCCTGCCGCGCGGCGGTGAGTCTGACTACACGCTCGTCGTCGCCGACGGGATGCCGCTCAACGCGTTCGGCGGCGGCTTTGACGCCGCCCATCTGGGCACGGCCGACGTCGAGCGCATCGAGGTCGTTCGCGGGCCACAGAGCGCGCTGTTTGGCGGCGGCGCCATCGGCGGCGTCGTGCATGTCATCACGCGCCTCGGCGGACCGATCCGCGCCGAGGGCGCGGTCGAGACGGGCGGCTCCGGGACGTCACGACTCGCCGCCGGCTCGTCCGGATCGCGCGGCGACTGGACCTGGGGCGCGACGATCGACTGGACCGGTTCGGACGGCGACACGCGTGAATTTGCCTCGGTCGGAGGCCGGGTGTCGAACGACGACTACGCGCGCGTCGCGGCGTCGGCCAGCCTCGGCTGGTCGGATCGCGCGGACCGGCGCGTGCGAGTGGACGTCCGGCTCAGCCGCGACGAGCGGGGCACGCCGGGCCCGTTCGGGTCCGACCCGATGGGATTCTACGGCGGGCTCGACACGGTCTCGCGCGGCACGAACGACACGCGCGCCGTCGGCGCGCGCGCGGCATTCGGATCGCGCCGCGGTCTGCGCCATTCGCTCCAGGCCGCCTGGACGGACGCGCCCAGCCGTTACGCCAGCCCGTTCGGCGACTCGGAGGATCAAACCAGGCGCCTGATCGGCCGGTACCAGCTCGATCTGGATCGGCGGCGGGTGGGGATTTCGGCCGGCTGGGAAGGCCTCGCCGAGCGCGCCGACAACACGTTCATCACGGACGACGCGTTCGAGGAGATTCCGGTCGAACGCAGCCTCAACGGCTGGTTCGTCGAGACACGGTGGCCGATCCGCGGGCGCGGCGCGATCCACGCCGGCGCGCGGCTCGAGCGCATTGCGAGAACCGCGTTGGCCGGGGATGCGTTCGGCCGGCCCGAGTTCGAGACAGACGTCGTCTGGTCCGCGAATCCGAAGATCTCGGCGGCCTGGTACGTCCAGCAACGCGAGAGTACGTGGACGCGGATTCGCATGGGCGCTGGTACGGGCATCAAGCCGCCGACGGCCTTCGAGATCGCGTTCACCGATAATCCATCGCTGCGGCCGGAGCGCAGCCGGAGCGTCGACGTCGGTATCGAGCACGCGCGTCGCGGCGGCGCGATCGTGGTCGACGCGACGTGGTTCGCGAATCGGTACGATCACCTGATCATCGCGGTCGGGTCGTCGCTCAGCGGCGCCAGCCGCTACCGCACGGACAACATCGCCAACGCCCGCGCGCGCGGACTCGAGCTCGGCGCGACGTGGCGCGCCTCACGTGGTCTGGTGGCCCGGGCCGCGTGGACGTGGATGGACACGACCGTGCGTGACGTCGACTCGCTGCCCGGCCTGGCGCCATCGCCGTTTGCCGTGGGCGATCCGCTCCTGCGCCGGGCGAAGCATCAGGGCTCGGCCGAGGTCGCCTGGTCGAGCGAGCGCGCCAGCGCGATCGTCGCCGTCAACGGACGCGGCCGCGTCGCGGACTTCGAGCCGAACTTCGCCGGGTCGGTGTTCCAGAATCCCGGCTTCGCGACGGTCATGCTGGGAGGGTCGTTCAAGGTCGCGACGGGTATCGAGGTGTACGGCCGCGTCACCAACCTGTTCGACCGGGCGTACGAGGAGGCGCTGGGCTATCCGGCGCCCGGTCGCGCGGCCATGGTGGGAGTCCGCGTTGCTCGAGGCCGTTGACGTCCGGTTCGGCTACGCCCGCACCCCAAGAACGGGCGGCTCGGATCCGGAATCCGCGCGGCCGTTCGTCATCGACGGCGTCACGCTCCGCGTTGGACGCGGCGAAGTCGTCGGCGTCCTCGGTCCGAACGGATCGGGCAAGACCACGCTGCTCGGCTTGATGGCGGGCGCGCTGCGGCCGGCGTCGGGCCGCGTGCAGCTCGACGCCGCCGACGTCAGCCACATGCCCCGGCGGCAGGTGGCGCGCCGGCTGGCCGTGGTGCCGCAGGAAACCGCCCTGGCGTTCGACTACACGGTGCTCGAGATGGTGCTCATGGGCCGGTATCCGCACCTGGGCACCTTCGAGGTCGAAGGCCCCGGGGACCTGGCGGCGGCCCGGGCCGCGCTCGAGGCCACCGGCACCGCAACGCTCGCGGATCGGCCGTTTCGCACGCTGAGCGGCGGCGAAAAGCAGCGCGTCGTCATCGCGTCGGCGCTCGCGCAACTGGACGGCGCCCCCGGCGATGCGCCGGCGCTGCTGCTGCTCGACGAACCAACGGCGTCGCTCGACCTGCGCTATCAACTCGAGGTGGCCGCGCTCATCACGCGCCTGCACGAATCGCGCGGCATCACGATCCTGCTCTCGACGCACGACCTCAGGCTCGCGGCGACCGTCTGCACGGACATCGTGCTCCTCAGCCGCGGACGTGTGCTCGCGCATGGCCGGCCTCAGGACGTGTTGACGCCCGCGCTCGTCGGCCAGGTGTTCGAGGTGGACGAGGGCCAGGCGCGCCCGTTCTGTCTGTCGCCCGCATGACGTCCCCCCTGCGACGCGGCGCGCCGGCGGTCCTGCTCTGTTTCGTCGCCATGGTCGCCGCGGTGCTGGCCGCGCCGCTCATCGGATCCACGCCGATCAGTTTCGGCCGCGTGTTCAGCCGGACCATTCCATTCGCCGACAACGTGGACGCGCAGATCTTCTTCATCGCGCGGCTGCCGCGGGCGGTGGCGGCCGCGCTCGTCGGCGGCGCGCTCGCCGCGGCGGGCGTGGTGTTCCAGGGCCTGCTCCGGAATCCGCTGGCCACGCCCTACACGCTCGGCGTCTCGGCGGGCGCCGCGCTCGGCGCCATGATCGCGATCACATTCGGCTCGGCGCTCCCCATGATCGGCGTGGCGCCGGCGAGCCTCGCGGGCGCCGCGCTGGCGGTCGGCGTCGTCTACATGCTGGCGCGGGCCCGGCATCGCGGTTTGTCGACGACGGTGCTGCTGCTGGCCGGGGTCACGCTCAACTCGTTCTTCTCGGCGCTAATCCTCTTCGTGCAGTACCTCGCGGGTCCGGGCGATCTCTTCCGCGCGCTGCGCTGGCTGATGGGTGACCTGGACGTCGCCAGCTACGAGCCTATCGTCGCGGCACTGCCCTTCGTCGCGCTGGCGTTCGCGGGCTTCGCCTGGCTGGCGCGGCCGCTCAATCTGCTCAGCATCGGCGCGGAGGCGGCGGGCGCGCGCGGCGTCGACGTCGAACGCGCGCAGCGGGTGGCGTTCTTCTCCGCGTCGCTTGCGACCGGGGCGGCGGTGTCCGTCGGCGGGCCGATCGGCTTCATCGGCATCATCGTCCCGCACCTCGTCCGCCTCGTGGTCGGCGCGGATCACCGGCTGGTGCTCCCGGCGTCCACGTTTTTCGGCGCGGCGTTTCTCGTCGGGTGCGACGCCGTCGCGCGGATCGCCCTTGCGCCACTCGAGCTGCCGGTGGGCATCGTGACGGCGGTCATCGGCGGGCCCTTCTTTCTCTGGATGCTGCTGAGGCGATCGTGAAGGTCAGGACCTGCATCACGCTGATCGCGGTGGCCGTGCTCGCGGCGGCCCAGAACGCGAAGCCCTCGCGCATCGTCAGCCTCGTGCCGGCCGTGACCGAGATGCTCTACGCCATCGGCGCGGCCGGCGAGGTCGCCGGCGTCTCGAGCTACGACAGCTTCCCGCCGGAGGTCGCGTCGAAACCCCGGGTCGGCGCGCTGCTCGATCCGGACTTCGAACGCATCCTCTCGCTCAAACCGGACCTGGTCATCGTCTACAGCACGCAGCACGACCTGATCGACCGGCTGGAGCGCGCGAGGGTGCCCATGTTCGTCGACGAGCACGCGGGCCTCGCGGACATCACGGCGACCATTCGACGGCTCGGCCGGCGGATTCGACGCGCGGAGCGGGCCGACCAGGTGGCTGCAAGCATCGAGCGCGAGCTGGCGGACATCCGGCGGAGGGTGGCGGGCCGGCCGCGCCCGAAGACCGCGCTCATCTTCGGCCGGGAGCCCGGATCGCTGCGCAGCATCTACGCGAGCGCCGGCGTGGGCTTCATGCACGACATGCTGGAAGCCGCCGGCGGCACGGACGTCTTTGGCGACGTCATGCGGCAGAGCCTGCAGGCCACCACCGAGGTCCTGCTCGCGCGCGCTCCGGACGTGATCCTCGAGGTCCATGCGGCTGAGGGCTGGACGCCGGAGCGGGTGGCGAGCGAGCGCGACGTCTGGCGCGGGCTGCCGGGCGTCCCGGCGGTGAAAACGGGCCGCGTCTATTTGGTCGCGGACGATCGCATTTCGGTGCCGGGACCGCGGGTCGCCGACGCCGTGCGCGTCCTGGCGCGCCTGCTGCACCCGGGGGCGTTTGACAAGGGACCGGGCGGAACGAGTACAAAGCCTCGATGATCCCAGCGGGAGACGCTCTGCAACGCCTGCGAGAGGGGAACCGACGCTTCGTCTCCGACGAGCGAAGTCACAACCCGCTCACCAGCCAGGGGCGCCGCGACGAACTGGCGGCCGGTCAGGAGCCGTTCGCCATCATCCTCGGCTGTTCCGACTCGCGGGTGCCGGCGGAAATCGTCTTCGACCAGGGCCTGGGCGACCTGTTCGTCATCCGCGTCGCCGGCAACATCGTCGCGGCGTCTCAGGTCGGCAGCGTCGAGTTCGCCGCCGCGCGGTTTCGCACGCGGCTCGTCGTCGTCCTTGGGCATTCCCAGTGCGGCGCGATCCTGGCCACTCTGGAAGAGCTTCAGCGGCCGACGGACAGCCAGTCCCGGAACCTGCGCTTCATCGTCGATCGCGTTCGGCCATCCGTGGAAGGGTTGCTGTCGACAGAACTCAGGCGCGATCCGGAGGCACTGGTGCGACAGGCCGTACGGGCCAACATCCGCGCCTCGGCCGACCATCTACGACACGGCTCCGAGGTGCTGGAGCAGCTGATCCAGACAGAAGGACTGCGCGTCGTCGGCGCCGAGTATTCGCTGGAGACGGGCGTCGTGGACTTCTTCGACGAGTGACCCAGCCAGCCTCACCGCACGCCAAACACCCACACCGCGCCGAACGCCACGCCCTCGCCCTCGTTGCCGAGCAGGCGGCGGCCCGTGTACTGCCGCGCCGCATACACGGGCCGAAGGACGACGGCGTACTCGCCCGGCTCGAGCGGCGCGTTGAGCGTCATGCGCATGATGCCTGGGCCGGTGCCCGAAAGAGAGATGCGCGCGGATCGCTCGGACAAATCCCGCAGCACCGCCCAGTCCGCCTCGCCGCGCGTCCGCGCGTCGGCCGGCCCTGACGCGGCAGAGACGATCCGCCACGCGGTTCCCTCCACCGGCTGCAGGCGGACGACTCCCGGCGTCCACTCGTTCGGATCGAGCCCGGGCACGCCACCGTACGAAACAAAGAAAGAGGGACGCCGGCTCGTGAGAACCGGCGCCGGCGCGTCCGCCGCGACCGTCCAGACCCACGTCACCACGGCCAGCGCGTCGCGTCGGCCGGACGAATCGGCGCCCGCCTCTCCGAGCGCCACGAGCAAGGCGGGACTCGCAGGCGCCGACGTGGGCGTGACGCCCGTGTCCGTAACCGCCACGGCCCTTGTCGCCGCCGCCTTCAGCCATGCCGTTTTGCCGGAATGATCCGCCGCGATGGCGACCGTGCCGCCCGGCGGCGTCACGATCGGACGCCGCGCCGCGTCGGCGGCCGCCGCCGCCGCTTCGGCGGGCGAGACGAGCCTGGCGACCGTCTTGGAAACGTACCCGACCGCCCGAATCCCGGGAAAACGCGGATTGGGAGGCACGCGGACCTGGAACCACGCACCTTCCTCCTTGAGAAGCTCGAGGTAGGCGCCCTCGGTCACCTGTTCGATGACCGGCGCGTCGGCGGCAGGAGTGGCGCGAATGTTCGCGCGCGCGGCCGTCACGCGGATCGCGGTCGGCGCCTGCGCCCAGACGGACGCGGCCGCCACGATCACGGCCAGCGCACGGAAGACGTGCGTCACACGAATTCGATCGGCACCCGGCTGGGGATCAGCCCGCGGTCGAACGCCTCGCCGAAGAACCGCTCGAGCGCGGCGCGGCCCCGCGGCCCGTAATCGAGCGTAAGTTGATTGACGTACATGCCCACGAACTTGTCCGTGTCGGCGCGATCGAGCCCGCGCCCGAACTGCTCGGCGTACTCCACGGCCTTCTCGCGGTTCCCGAGCGCGTGCGCGATGCTCGCGTGCAGCATCTTCGACACCCGCCGCATCGTCTCGTCGCCGAGATCGCGCCGGATGACGTTGCCGCCGAGGGGCAGCGGCAGCCCGCCCGTGCGCTCGAACCACCACTCGCCCAGGTCGACGACCTTCCGCAGGCCCTTCGACGCGTAAGTCAGCTGGCCCTCGTGAATAAGGAGGCCCGCTTCGACGCGGCCGTCCACGACGGCCTCCTCGATCTCGTCGAACGGGATGATCTCGAAGTCGAACGACGGATCGTAAAGCTGCAGCGTGAGAAACGCCGAGGTGAGCCGGCCCGGGACGCCGACCGTCACGCCCGCGAGCGTCTGCCGCGTCGCATCCCAGTCCTGCCGTGCGACCAGGATGGGCCCGTACTTGTCGCCCATGCTCGCGCCGTGCGGCAAAAGCGCGTACCGGTCCACGAGGTGCGCGTACGCGTGAAACGAGACCGCCGTCACCTCGTAGCGGCCCTCGAACGCCGCGCGGTTCAACGTCTCGATGTCGGCCAGAACCTGGTCCACCTCGACACCGTCCACTTTGACGGCGCCGCTCGCCAGGCCATAGAACATGAACGCGTCGTCGGAATCGGGACTGTGCGCGACGGTGATCCTCATTGGCGGAGATGGGAAACCACGGCGGCGAACTTCTCGATCGCGTAGTCGATTTCGTCCGCGGTCGTGAACCGGCCGAGGCCGAAGCGAATGGACGCCGACGGCACGCCGTCCTCGCCGAGGATCGCACACAGCACGTGCGAGGGCTTCTCGGACGCCGAGCTGCACGCCGATCCGGACGACACCGCGATGTCGCCGATGCCGATGAGCAGCGCGGACCCGTCCACGCCGGTGAAGCTGACGTGCAGGTTGTTCGGCAGCCGGCTGGTCAGCGATCCGTTGACGACGACGCCGTCGACCCTGGCCCGCAGGCCCGCGAGCAGCCGGTCGCGCAGGCCCGCGAGCCGCGCGCCCTCGACCGCCATCTCGGCCGCGCAAATCGCGCACGCCCGGCCCAGGCCGACGATGCCGGGCACGTTGAGCGTGCCGGACCGCATCCCGCGCTCCTGGCCGCCGCCGATGATGAGCGGGTCGAGCTTCGTTGACTTGCGGATGTAGAGCGCGCCGCATCCCTTCGGTCCGTACAGCTTGTGGCCCGTGAGCGACAGCAGGTCGATCTGCATCGCGCCGACGTCGAGCGGGATCTTTCCGGCCGACTGTGCGGCATCAACCAGGAAGACCGCGCCGGCGGCGCGGGCGATCGCGCCAATCGCCGCGAGCGGCTGCACAACGCCGATCTCGTTGTTGGCGCCCATCACGGCGACGAGCGCGGTGTCGGACGTGACGAGCCGGCCGAGCGCGTCGAGATCGAGGATGCCGTCCGGCCCGACGGGCGCCAGGCTGACGCGCCATCCGTCGGTGTCGAGGCGCAGGGCCCGCTCGAGCACCGACTTGTGTTCGATCGCGGACACGACGATGTGGCGCCGCCCGGCGGGCGCCTGTTGGGCGACGCCGCAGATGGCGAGGTTGTTGGACTCGGTCGCGCCGCTCGTGAAGACGATTTCCTTCGCCGTGGCGCCAATCAGCGCCGCGACCTCGCGCCGGGCGCGCTCGACGGCCTCCTGCGCGCGCCAGCCCCACGCGTGCGTGCTGGACGCCGGGTTGCCGAAGACTTCGGTGAAGTACGGCAGCATCGCTTCGACCACGCGCGGGTCCACCGGCGTCGTCGAGTGGTAGTCCAGATAGACGGGCGCGTGCGGCATCCGTGAAGGATTGTAAGCTATGCGCATGACCCGACTGTTCCGGCGCGCCGGCCGCCTCACGCTGGCCCTCACCTCTTCACTGGGATTGACCGTCCTGGCGCTGGGCGCCCAGACGCCGGCCCGCGGCGACGCGGAGTCTCTCCGCCGCGCCTACGACACGTATGCGTCGATGCGGCAAGCCTCGCCGTACCGCGCGACATCCTGGTCGTACCTCGGCCCGACGAACGTGAGCGGCCGCGCGACGGACGTCGCCGTGGCCGACCGCGCCGGTCAGCGGCGCATCTACGCGGCCTACGCCACGAGCGGCGTCTGGAAAACGGACGACAACGGCGCCACGTGGCAGGCCGTGTTCGAGCACATGGCGTCCACGAGCATCGGCGACATCGCCGTGGCGCCGTCGAACCCGGACATCGTCTGGGTCGGCACGGGCGAGGCCAACATTTTCCGCGCGTCCATGGCGGGCGTCGGCGTCTACAAGTCCGTTGACGCCGGCAAGACCTGGCAGCACATGGGCCTGAGCGACTCCCAGACCATCGGGCGCATCATCGTGCATCCGACGAACCCGGACGTCGTGTACGTCGCCGCGTCGGGCCACGAGTGGACCGACAACGAGATGCGCGGCGTGTTCAAGACGACGAACGGCGGGCGGAACTGGACGAAGGTGTACTACAAGAGCCCGCGGACCGGCGCGGCGGACCTGGTGATGGACCCGCGCGATCCGAACACGCTCTACGCGGCGCTCTGGCAGCGCGTGCGGCGCAAGTGGAGCGACCCGCGCGTCGAGCCCGGCTACAACGAGGGCGGCGTCATCAAGACGACGAACGGCGGGCAGACCTGGACGGACGCCAGCGAAGGATTGCCCAAGCCGGAGCACCGCGGCCGCATCGGCATCGACCTCGCGCGCTCGAAGCCGGACACGCTCTACGCGCTCGTGGATAACTACGACATCGGGCGCGTGCCGCCGCCGGGATCGCGCGACGCGTACGGGCGGCCGATGCCGCAGGGCAAGGGCTTCATCAAGGGCGCGGATATCTACCGCTCCGACGACGCCGGCAAGACCTGGAAGCAGACGAGCCGGTACGACCAGGCCACGAGCAACTACCTCGACAACCACTCGGGCACGTACGGCTGGGTGTTCGGGCAGATTCGCGTCGATCCGGCGGACGCCAACGTCGTGTACTCGATGGGGCTCGCGCTGAACGTCTCGCGGGACGGCGGCAAGACGTTCACGCGCATGGGCGGCATGCACGGCGATCACCACGGACTCTGGATCGATCCCGCCAACGCGAGCGTGCTCTACAACGCCAACGACGGCGGGTTCTACCAGTCCGAGGACGCCGGCAAGACGTGGAAGTTCGCGGTGTCGGCCGCGGGCGCGCAGTTCTACAACGTCGAGCTCGACACGAGCGCGCCCTTCTGGGCGTACGGGTCGATTCAGGACCACGGCAGCCGTCGCGGCCGCGTGACGCTCAATGCCGACCGGTCCGCATCGGCCGTCGCGTTCGAAGGGGCGCCGGGCGGCGAGGGATCGAACCACGCGGTCGATCCCAACAACCCGAACATCGTCTACTCGCACGGCTTTTACGGGGATTTCAGCCGCACGGACCTCAGCGTCGCGGCGCCGCCCGGCGGACGGCGAGGCGCCGCGGCCCCCGGTGCGCCGGCGCCAACCGGTCTCGCTCGCGTGAAGGAGATCCAGCCGGTCTATCCCGACGCCGAGTTGCGCGCGCAGTGGATGGCGGCGTTCTTCATTTCGCCGCACGACTCGAGCATCGTCTACGCGGGGTACCAGTTCGTGTTCCGATCAACGAGCCGCGGCGACGCGTGGGAAAAGATCAGCCCGGACCTGACCAAGAACGACCGCGCCGAGATGGGCGAGAACCCCACGGCGATTCCCTATCAGTCG
>JANOGJ010000506.1:0-6655 GCA_031405995.1 Acidobacteriota bacterium | reverse complement strand
CATCCGCCCGGGCGGCGAGCTACCGGTGCGGATCGCGGCCGAGACGTTCCTTCGCACGCGCATGCGGCCGCAGGATCGCGTCGCGATCTTCGGGCTGCCTGGCCCAGGACCTGCCCAACCGTTCACGGCGAATCTCGCCTCCGCGCGCCAGCAGCTGGAGCGAATCCGGTCCGGACTTGTGCGCAACGCCAACGGCGCGGTCACCGAAATGACCGAGCACGACGCGTTTGAGATCCTGCGCGGGAACGAATACATCCTGACGCGCTACACGACCGTCGAGGCGGGCACGGTCGCCACGACGGCCGGCGGCGGCGGCGCCGCCGACGTCGCCCGGCGCGTGAGCGACGACCCGGTCGTCCTTCGCCGGCTCGTGCGCGAGAACGCGCAGTCGATCGCCAACCGTGCCGACGCCGAGTCACGGCTCTTCCTGCGGGCGCTGGCCGATCTGCTGCGCAGCTTCCGCGGCATCGACGGCCGCAAGACGGTCCTGCTGTTCTCCGAGGGCTTCTACGGCGACAACGTCTCGCGCGACGTGGAGGACGTGGCCGCCGCGGCGGCGGAGACCTACTCGGTCGTCTATGCCTTCGACCTGAACAAGCGGGCCAACCCCCTCGGCGCGTCCGCGAGCGCCTCGGACGACCCGAGCGACACGCTCAGCCGGCTGGAGCCGCTCGGCAGCCTCGCGGCCGAGACCAGCGGCGAATTACTCAAGGACGCGTCGGTCCGCCTCGATACCGCGTTCGCGACGCTGATGCCCGACGACGGCAGCTACTACCTGCTCGGCTTCGAGCCAGGCGTGGCCGCGGCCGGCGACAGCGCCTATCGCCGCGTCAAGGTGCACGTGCGACGGCCCGGCGCCCGCGTGGTGACGCGCACAGGCTACGCGCTCGGGGCGATCCCGACTCTAGCCGACCGGCGACGCGCCATCGACACCGCCCTGGCGGCGCCCTTCACGCAGCAGAGCCTCAAACTCGAGTACACGACGTATGTCGGACAGTCGGTCTCGGCCGGTGAACAGCGCGTCGTCATGAGCCTGCTGGCGGAGCTTCCCGTGCGCCCAGCGGGCGCGGCGCCGGCGTCGTCGACCAACGACATGGCGGACGTCGTCTTCGTGGTCCGCGACACGAGGACCGGGCGGACCGTCGCGAGCGGATCCGACCATCTCGCGCTGCCGGACCACGCCGAGGCCGGCTGGTCGACAGGGTCGACACCCTGGCGGGTGGGGTTCGACCTCCCCGCGGGCGACTACGTGATGCGCTGCGTCGTTCGCGAGCCCGGCGGCATCGTCGGCAGCGCGGACCGGCGCTTCACGGTGCGAGCGCTGAACGGCTTCGACGTCGCCGCCACGGATTTCGTGATCGCGTCGCCGGGTGACACCTTCCCCGTCCGCGCGCGGGCGTACACCGAGGGCTTGCTGACGGGCACGCTGCGCCTCTATGGACCGACCGGCGGCCATCTCGAGGCGGTGACCGCGCGCCTGGAACTGACAGCGGCCGACGACGACCCGGCGACGAACACCGGCCGCGTGAGCGAGGCCACGATCGGCGAGGTCGTCTCAGCGGGCACCCGCGCCACACGTGACGTGCTGTTCGCGATGCCGCTCGAACGCCTGACGGCCGGCGCCTACGTCGCCCGCGTCATCGTCCGAGTGAAGGGCGAGGTCGTGGCCGACTTGCGTCGGCCGGTCGATGTCGTGCTTGGACACGCTCCGGCGACGAGCACGGCGCCGGGCGACGCCACCCGGCCGCGCAACGTGCTGGACAGCGAGATCGCGCGCCGCCTGATTCGCCAGGCGGCGTCGAGCCCGACCGATGACGTCCGCCGTGGTCTCGCGGAGCTCGACCGTGAGAACTACCCGTCCGCCGCGGCGATCCTCGGCCTCGCCTTCGATGCCCAGCCGGGCAACGCGGCGCTGGCGTTCGTGCTCGGCTGGGCGCGCGTCGGCGCGGGCAATCGGACGGGCGCCGTCACGGCGTTCCGCAACGCCGCGCTCCTCGAACCTGCGATGGTGCCCGCGCACCTGGCCCTCGCCGAATGCTACGTGGCGCTCGGCCACGCCAACCTCGCCGTCCAGGCCGCCGAGGCCGGCCTGAAGGCCACACCGGATTCGATCGAACTCAAGCGCCTGCTGGCGATCCTGAGGAAATGACCATGTTGCTTCTGCTGCTCACGTTCACTCTGACCCTGCAGTTTCCGGCCCCCGTGTCGGCGATTCGTGTCTCGCCTTCGACCGTCGTCGACCTCGACCTCGGCAAACTGAAGGGACCGCTGCTGCGACGGCTCGCCTGGTCGCCGGACGGATCCGAACTCTATCTGTTGACCTACGAGGCGAATAGAGACGCGACCATCAAGAAGGAATACCACTACTTGATTCCGGCGGCCGGCGGTGCGCCGCGATCGGTCGAGGCGCCGCCGGAGTGGGTCCAGACCTACTGGACCTGGAAGTCCGCCCAAGCCTCGCCGGACGATCCGGAGCTCAAGATTCAGGTGTCCGAACAGAAGAAGCGCGATAACGCCGCCGCGCTGCCGTTCGGCGATGAGATGGCCCGGGGCGGCACCAGCGCCTCCGCCGCGGGCTCCGCCGGCGGCGCCTCGTCGGAAGGGATGATGGAAGCGGCCCGCGCGATGCAGACGAATGACGTCCGCACGATGCGCCTGAAGGGCGAAGTCATCGGGGAGTGGCTCAACCATCCCACCGTGCCCGGCCAGACGTTCGGCTGGGGACCGAAGGGCACCGGCTTGATCGCGTACGCCGAGCAGCAGTCCGGCAAGCTCGTCATCATGAATGTGGCGGGCGACAAGAAAAAGATCGACGGCACGAAGAACGTCGTCCTGCCGGCCTGGACGGAGGATGGCGCGCGCCTGGCGTATCTTGAAGGCCGTGGACGAAATAAGTTCGCCCTGGTCGTGGCGTCTGTTCAGAAGTAGCGCGGCCGGCGCGGCGGCCCTGCTGCTGGCGACCGGCGCCATCACCGCGGCGCCGCAGGGCGGCGCGCAGACGCCACAGTTCCGCGCGGGGATCGACCTCGTCGAGGTGGATGTCACCGTGCTCGATCGCGACGGCCGGCCGGTCACGACGCTCACGGCGGCGGACTTCGAGGTCCGCGAGCGCGGCGACCTCCAGCGCATCGACACGATTTCTCTCGTCTCGGCCGACGCCGCGATCCTTGGCCGCTCGGGCAGTCGCGCGGCGGTGGAGGCCGGGCAGACCGCGCCCGATGCCGCCGTGACGCCCGTGCGTCCGCTCGGGCCGCGGGTGTTCGTCTTCGTGTTCGACATGGCGCACCTGTCGGCGAACGGGCTGACGCGCGGACGAACGGCCCTCCGCAGCTTCCTCGGGGACGGCCTCCGCCCGGGCGACCTGGCCGGGATTGTCGTCGACGGCACGATGCTCGGCAATCGGATTATCTCGGACAAAGCCGTCCTTCTGGCCCAGCTCGACGGCCTCGCGCCCCCGAATCTTTCCCGGTTCAATGAGCGCCGGCAGTGGCCGCGCATCTTGTCCGAGGAAGAGGCGGTCGCGATCGCACGCAACAACACGACGGCGCGGGATGCGGCCGTCATGCGCGCGTGCGAGGAGCGGCCCGGCGACTGTGAGAAGGGCGGACGGGCCGCGGTCGAGGCGGAAATCGACGGCAAGAGCCGCCTGATCGCCAGCGAGGCCCTGCGCGATGGGCAGACGGCCCTGACCGTCCTGCTGACGCTGGTCAACGGATTGGGCCGCTTCCAGGGCCCGAAGCACGTCGTGTTTCTCTCCGAGGGGTTCTACACGGGCGAGTTCGCCGAGCGAGTGACGCAGGTCGCGGGCCTCGCGTCGCAGAACCGCGTGCGGGTCTCCACGCTCGACGCGCGCGGACTCAACACCGATCTGCGGCAGCAGGATTTGTTCGGCGCCGCGCCGGTTCAGGGCACGGGCGACCTCGCGGTGCTTGGCGCCGACGCGGATGCGGACGTGCTGACGACGCTCGCGCTCGAGACCGGCGGACAGCGCGTGCGCAATCGCAACAACCTGCGGCCGGCGCTCGACGCCATCGCGACGGAAACCGGCACGTACTACATCCTCGGCTACTCGCCGATCAAGCCATTCGACGGATCCTATCGATCGATCGACGTCCGCGTGCGCCGGCCCGGCCTCACCGTTCGCGCGCGGCGCGGGTACCTGGCCGAGAGAATCGAGAATCCTCAAACGGCAATCGGCCCCTCGACTTCGCTCGGGGCAGGCAATCGGGAAACGACAATCGACAATCGACAAGCGGGAATCGACAATCGACAAACGACAATCGACAATCGGGCGAACCCGCCTGCCGCGGCCGCGACTCTGCCTGCGCCGGTGACCCCACCCGGCGGGCTGCCAACCACGCCCCCGGCGGGGGCGCCGCCGGCCGCTTCGCCGGTCGCCGCGCCCGTGACCACGCCGGCCGCCGCAGGCGCCTCCGGGGACCCTGTAGGGGCGCTTCGCCTGCGGCCGGACGCCGCGCTCGGCCGCAATGTCGGCACCGTCACGGACCGCCTGGCCGCACCAGCCGGCGCCGGGCCTGAACTGGCGGCGCGGCTGGCGCGCGAGGGCTGGGACCTGTACTCCAAGGGCGACGTCGAGGGCGCCCGGGACCGGCTGGCCGCCGCCGCCGAAGCCGGCGGCGGTGCCTGGGTGCATTACGCGCTCGGCCTCAGCGAGTTCACGCTGCGCCACGTCGACGCCGCCCGCGCGGCGTTCGAGGCGGTGCGCCGGGCTGAACCGGAATTCAAGGGCGTCTATTTCGACCTGGCCGACGCCTACCTGCAGCTTGGCCGGGCCGGCGATGCGCTCTCGGTGTTGCGCGACGCCCAGCGACGTTGGCCCGAGGACGCCGAGACCCACAACGCCGTCGGTGTGGTCCTCGTCAAGCGCGGAGCGCTCGACGACGCCGTCGAGGCGTTTACCCGCGCCACGTCCACCGCGCCAGCCGACGGCCTCGGGTACTACAACCTCGGCCGCGTCCAGCACATGCGGTACCTGCGCTGGCAGCAAACGACGCCTTCAACGCCAAGCACCAAGGCAATGGCCGATCGGGCTCGCACGAGCGCGCTCGAGGCCTACCGCAAGAGCGTGGCGATCGGCGGATCGTTCGAGAAGGAAGCCAGGGCGGCGATAGCGGCGCTCGATTGGAAGTAGACGGCGATTACGCAATCGATAATCGATAAACGGCAATCTTCAATCGGGAATCGACGAACGACAATCGATAAATCGAAGAGAATCGATAATCGATAATCGACAGAGCAGCCGGCTGCTGACATTGCAGACTTTGCAATCCTCCACAGGCCTGACCCTCGCAGTATCTCCGGCCAACCGCGCCGCCCCTGTGAAGTTGCGCCGGTAACTCCTGCGCTCCAGAATCGGCCCGATTCGTGCAGGGCCAGGCGCCATGACTCCCAAAGAGCTACGGGCGCGAACTGCCGAGTTCGCGCGGGCAATCAACCAGTTCTGCCGGCCGCTCCTGCGGAGGCCAGAGACCAGGTCCATCGCCGATCAGCTTCTGGACGCGAGCTCGTCGGTGGCATCCAACCATCGGGCCGCCGGCCGGGCCCGGTCCCACGCCGAGTTCACCGCGAAGATCGGCACGGTCAACGAAGAGGCGGACGAAAGCCTCTTCTGGCTCGAACACCTGCGCGATTGCCGGCTGGTCACTGTCGCGGAGGTGGCGGACCACCTCAGAGAAGCCAGCGAGATATCGGCCATCTTCACCACGTCGGCGAAGACGGCTCGCGCGCGCGAGGAGGCCAATCGCGCGGCCAAGCGCCGCCCCCAGCGACGACGCCGACGTGACTAAGGCGCACGGCAGATTGTCGTTTATCGATTGCAGATTCCCGATCGTCGATCGTCGGTCGTCGGGTTTCCCCGTTCGTCGTTCGTCGTTCGTCGTTCGTCGATTGTCGATTGTCGATCGTCGATTCCCGATTGAAGATTGCCGTTTTTCGATTATCGATTGCTAGGGTCTGTACAAAGAAAACGGGCCCCGGCTTTCGCCAGGGCCCGTTGTATGTATGCGGTCGCCGTCGCTTAGAAGCCGAACTGGGCGCCGAAGCGGACAACCCGCGGCGGCACGATGCTCGACGGCTGGTTGAACGCGGTGGTGCTCAGGTTGCTGCTCGACCAGTTGGTGACGGTGTTGATGTTGAACAGGTTGAACCCGTCCAGCATGACCTTCAGGCGGTTCTTCCCGCCACGGAGCGCGAACGTCTTCGACAGGCCCATGTCCAGCAGTTTGATCGGCTGGAAGCGGGTCGAGCCCGTCGGCTGGAAGTTCAGCGTACCGTAGGTGATCGTCTGGGTCGCGCCGGTCGCGCTCACCGAACCGAGCGGCACTTGGCCCGGGCCGTTGATCGAGAGCGTGCGGTTGCCGCCGTCGTTCACGTTCAGGTTGCCCGACACGGTCACGCCCCACGGGAGCGAGTAGGCGCCGTTCAGCTTGAACAGGTACCGGTTGATCGAGCTGATCCCGTTCGTGAACTCCACGCCCGTCGGGTTCGCGGCGCCGGCATTATTTAGTGCCGGGTACTCGGTGTAGTTCGGGTTGGTCTGGATCGTGACCGACGCCTGCATCTGCCACCGGTCGCTGTAGCGCTTGTTCGCCGTCACAATCACGCCCTTGTAGATCTGGTAGTTCAGGTTCGTCAT
>JANOGJ010000320.1:0-3242 GCA_031405995.1 Acidobacteriota bacterium | reverse complement strand
TCAGGCGCCGATTCGGTATCGAAGACGGCGGCAACGCGCCCGCGGATCCGCAGGGCGAGTTCACAGGGATGAACCTGCTGTACGTCGCGCAGCCGGTTGAGGACATCGCGGCCAGGACGGGGCGGACGCCGGAGCAGGTCGTGGACGGGCTCACGCGGGCGAGAACCGTGCTGTTCGAGACGCGCGAGGCGCGGCCGCGGCCGCACCGCGACGACAAGGTCATCGCCGCCTGGAACGGCCTGATGATCGCGGCGTTCGCGAGAGCAGGGCGGCAGCTCGTCGAGAGCCCGAGACGGCAGGAGTGGCTCGACGCCGCCCGCAGCGCGGCCATGGCGCTCGACGTGCGGCTTTGGCAGCCCGAGCGGCGAACGTTGCTGAGGCGCTATCGCGACGGCGAGGCCGCCATCGACGGCTTCTGCGAGGACTACGCGTGCGTCGCGTGGGGATTCCTTGAGCTCTTCCAGGCGACGGGCGAAGGCCGGTGGCTCGATCGCGCTCTCGAACTGACGGCGATTCAGACCGAGCGCTTCGGCGATCCGAAGGACGGCGGCTGGTTCAGCACGACGGGCACGGACTCGTCGGTCCTTCTTCGACTCAAAGAGGACTACGACGGCGCCGAGCCCGCCGCCGCGTCCGTCACCGTGCGGAACCTCATCACGCTCGGCCGCCTTGTCGGCGAGGCGTCGTATCTCGATCGCGCGCGCGTCACGCTCGAGCGCTACGGGTCCGGTCTCGGCCGCGTCGCGCGCGTGATGCCGCTCATGCTCGCCAACGTCGTCTTCTGGCACGCGCCCTCCACGGAAGTCGTCATCGTCGGCCCTCGCGATGCGGACGACACGCGCGCGCTCGACGCCGCGCTCGCGCGCACCTATCTGCCGTGGGCCGTCACCGTGCCCGTGGATCCTGCCGCGGGCGCGACGCCATCCGCCTTGCCCTGGCTCAGCGCGATGACAGCGCGCGACGGCCGCGCGACAGCGTACGTATGCCAGAGCTTTGCCTGTCAGGCGCCGGTCACCGACCCCGAGGCGCTCGAGCGACAGCTGAAGGACTCCGCGACGCCCAGACGAATCATCGTTTGATGCGGCGAGTCGTAGGGGCGCTGTGCGGCGGGTCGTAGGGCGGCTCGGGTTGTGAGCCGCCGCATGAATTGCGGCAGGCGCCCGTCCCGCTCGGGGTGTCTTCCACAACCCGGGCCGTTCACGCGTTAGACTAGTCACCTCATGTTCACTTTTCCCGTAGAGATAGTCCTCAAGGGCCGTAACTTCGCCGTCACCGAACCCGTGTCCGTGCCCGTCGCCGAGCCCTCGTCGTGGGACGACGGGGCGGTGCGCGAGGTGCTGGTGGAAATCCTGCGCGCCGTCGATCGCGTCGATCGTCCGAACGCGAGCGACCGGCGTGAAGTCATGCTGCGCGGGTTCAGTTGGATCGTCGAACCGTCCGAGGGCCAGGTGGTGATCGCGATCGAGATCCCGATGGGCGCCGCCATCGCCGGCCCCTTCGCGATTGCCCAGGCGGATCTTGACGCGAAGATCTCGCGCGTGCTCAAGACCGAACGCGAGCTCGCCTCGGCGCCGTCGACGATTCATTAGGCAACTGGGCATCGCATTGCCCCATTGCCCCATTGCCGCATTAACAGGATCACTTCCTGGGTCGCTGCAGCGTGTACTCCTTCAGGTACTTCATCTCCCGCACCTCAGGCCGGTTGACCTTGATCTCAATGCGCCGTCGCAGGTGCAGCGGATCGGGGTTCGTCGACACGTACCCGAGCAGGTAGTAGTCACTCATCGCGTTGTCGATCTGCCGCAGGCCCGGCTTGGGGTCGTTCATGTTGCAGATACAGAGGCCGTTCGTCTCGTCGGCCAGCACCCTCAGCGTGCCGATCTGGTTGCGCGCGTTGGTCTGGTGCTCCTGGGTGGAGATGTTCTGGTTGATGTCGGCAATCGCCGGGATGAGCCCGCGCGGGTCCATCGCGTAGAAGGTCGTGTTGGTGCGGATCGCCGTGCGCGTGAGTTCAGCGAGCTGCGCGATGAGGTCCGCTTCGAGGAACTGGCCGCTTCGCTCGAACGGGTTCGAGTACCTCGTGTCGTTCAGATCGAGGCCCGGGGGCGCGCCGCCGACGCCCTGCGGCGTCCGCGAGTACTTCGCCTGCTCCTCGCGGTAGCGCGAATCCTTGTGCGGGTTGAGGTCGTAGCCGCTGCTCACGTAGATGATCGCCTTGGTGCGGTCCGTGATCTTCGCGAGCTGGCCAAGCAGGTCGTACACCGTTGAGAAGGCGACGTGCACGTTGTGGTTCAGCCCTGACGGCCCGCTCGACGTGGTCGAGGCCGTGATGATGTCGTTGGGCGTGGGGGCGGCGCCGATGACCTTGTCGATGACCGCGTTGAAGCGGCGGTGCTGGTAGTCGTAGCCGACGTCGCCTTGGATGGAGGAGTATCCGCTGGACACGAAGCCGACGAGGTCGTTGTCGTGGATGAGCGTGTCGCGGATGTCCTTCAGCCATTGCCGGACCCTCGGCGTGTCGGCCGGCAGCAGGTGCAGATCGTCGATGAAGACGATGAAGATGCGGCCGGACGCGTCGGTGGAGGGCGCGCTCGGCGGGAGGATCAGGCCTCCGCTAGACGGCGGCCGCGCGGCCACCCTCGTGTCGCCGACGGATCGGCCGCCGATGAAGGGCGAGAACGCCTCCACCTTCTGCGGGACGCCGTCTTCAAAGAGTTGAAAATCCTTCGCGGTCAGGCCGGGGATGAACTTGTGGTCCTTGTCCCAGACCCTGACCTCGGCGGTGATGAGTTCGGTCGCCGACTTGAAGATCGGTTTCTGCTGGATCGATGCCGGCGTCTGCGCCGCTGTTGCCGCCGCCATTGTCGCCGCGAGCACCGGAATCAGCATCCGGTCCGTCCGGGAACGTCGTGTCTGCACTCGCATGGTCGTCCGAATTCAGACGCTGGGGGAGGGCGGGCAGTCGGTCAGCGCCTGGGGGCCTCGGCTATCATCACCGAGAGCCGGGGTGGCGAAACTGGCAGACGCACAGTACTTAAAATCCTGAGCCGCGAAAGCGGCGTATAGGTTCGATCCCTATCCCCGGCAATCACTTACGACGATTTGCGCTTCGCACTCGATTGGCCCACGTGGGCCAATCGCAGGGCCATTCGTGCGCGACGTGTCGCCCGTTGCTGGTACGCCTTCGTCAAGCTGTTCACGCGAGTCCGCAGGTAGGTGCTCGTCATCGTCGTGCTCGAATG
>JANOGJ010000288.1:0-3900 GCA_031405995.1 Acidobacteriota bacterium | reverse complement strand
CTCCGACAGGTGGAGCACCTGCGTACAGTAGGTAAACAAGGACGAGCAGCCTTCGGCAAGATAGGGCCGGCGGGTATCGAGTTCGCCGAGAAGTGTCAGGAGCTCGGCGGTCGAGCGGCGCTCGGTGCCGGCGGCGCGGGCGGTTGCGCCCAGAAGTTCGCGATCGGATAGCTGTTGGAGAGATTCAATCGCCATGCACTTTGATGGCACGCCGATTTTCGACGGCTCAGAAGGGCCCCGAGCGCACGATTCGCATCCCCATCGTCGGAAATGAAGACGCGACATGATTCGGCAATCGGGCGCGGTCCAGCGCCTGCGGCGGACGATAGAAGAACGGTTCAGCGCCTCGCTGCCAGAACCTCTGCGACCAGCGCGTCTCACTGGCTGCTCTCGATTCGTGGACCCCGTTCAGCCGCCGAACCTGACGCCCAGGTAATACGGCCAGAGGACGAGCGCGAGGACGCCCTGCCCGAAGCCCAACTGCAGGAATCCCAGGGTGAACAGCCACCCGCCGAACCAGAGCATGCCGCCAAAACTGTGCTGCTCGATCTTGATCCTCTCCGTCGCCATGGTCGCCCTCCCTTGGGCCACGCGTTATATCGCGCTTGATCGCGCGTCGCAATCGGCCCACGCTGATGATACCGGCCTGTGCAAACGGAGGCACGCCATGAATTGCGACAGACACCTCTTCAACCTCCGATGGGAACACCACGACTGGGTTCGCCGAGTGACGGCCGCGGAGGATCGTTCGGCGCCCGGTTACGACATGTGGGGCCGGCCGATCTTCACCGAGCACGTCACGTGCCACATCCGGTATGCCTGCCGACGATGTGGCGTGACCCGAGCGGGCGAGGATTGCACCTGCGACATGACGCGAGCGGCGCGCTGCGCCGCGCGGCTACGCCTTCTCGATTCACAACGTGAAGACCTGAACGCCAGCCGCGCGTGAACGCCGGCGGCGCTTGCGCTGTCTCTGCGGGGAAGCCTCACTCCGTATAGAATCAGTCGTCACTCGCGTGCGAGAACGATTGTTTCCGTGATGTCCTCCCTTCTGAGTCTGGCGCTGAGCCTCGCCCTCGCCGACGGGCTCGCTGATCAGGTCGTGGCGAGCACGCGCACCGACCGGCTCATCGACGACCAGGCCCATCCGGTCACGGTGCTCGGCCGCGTGCAGATCGAAACCGGGATCCTCAGGACTCCTGGCGACATCGTGACGTTGTTCAACGTGATGCCCGGCATCCGCACACAAGTCACGTCGCCGGTGCTCGGCACCACGAACCTGCGCATCCAGGGATTGCCCGGGCGGTACACGCGACTGCTCCAGGATGGCGTGCATCTTTTCGGCGATCGGCCCGGGGGTTACGCCCTGCTCCGGATTCCGCCCATGGATCTCGACCGCATCGAAGTCATCAAGGGACCGGCGTCGGCGTTCTACGGATCGGACTCTCCGGCCGGCGCCGTCAACCTGATCTCACGAACGCCCGGCAGTGTGCGGAGCCGCGAGATCCTGTTCAACCAGTCCGCGCGCAACGCGACGGACGGCATGCTGTGGCTCTCCTCCCCGGCGAAAGGGTCGTGGGGCACCACCTTTCTGATTGGCGCGCACCGGCAGGAAGAAACCGATGTGGATGACGATGGATGGTCGGACATCCCCGGGTATACGCGCGGCGCATTTCGCCAGCGTGTTTTCTGGGACAACGGGAAGGGGAAATCGATCTCCGGTGTGGCCGGCGTGACGATTGAAAAACGCAAGGGCGGCAGTGCGTTCGCGCGCGAGGAACTCGAGACCAGGACGGTTGACGGCGGACTGTCCGGCCAAAAGGTACTCAAGAGCGGCTACATCCTGGCAGGCGCCGGCGCGCTCTTCGTCCAGTCTCGCACGCGCGACTTCAGCGACGGGCGTGAAGCCGACCGCCATCAGACGGCCACCATCGAGATCACGCTTCGCCGCCCGGGGACGAAGCACACCTGGCTGGCCGGCATGGCGAGCGACTGGTACTCGCTTCGATCCGCAGATGTGCTTGCGACGACGTATGTCTCTACGCGGCCCGGCATCTTCTTCCATGACGACTTGAATGTCGCGCCGTGGCTGGTGGTCTCGGGAAGCGCGCGGCTCGATCACCACAACCTGTACGGCCTCCTCCTGAGCCCGCGTGGATCGGCGCTCGTGCGCGGCGGGCGGTGGGCGGTGCGGTTTTCCGCCGGTCGGGGGTATTTCACGCCCAGGCCGCTCACCGAAGAGACCGAGGCGGCGGGCCTGGCGCGCTTGACCATTGAAGGCCCTCTCCACGTCGAAACCGCGCGCAGCATGTCGGCCGATATCACGCACAAGACAGACGACACCTTGGTGACACTCACGCTGTTCCAGACGCACATTGATGACCCGGCTCAGGTCGACCGCGCGACGTACACGCTCCGCACCGAAGCCGAGCCCGTCGTCACGCAAGGCGTCGAGTTCCTTGCTCGGGCGCGACGCGCGCCGTTCACCGTGACCGGCACGTACACGTACGTGCACGCGCGCGAAGGCGGCAACCGCGACGTGGCACTGACACCGCGACACAGCGCCGGTTTCGTCGCGGCGGCGGAAGCCGACCGCGGCCGGATTGGCGTGGAGGTCCTCTTCACCGGCGCGCAGCGGCTCGACGCCAATCCATATCGATCGACGAGCGAGCCCTACGTCGTGATCGGCCTCCTCGCCGAGCACCGGTTCGGCCGCTGGCGGGTGTTCGTCAACGCCGAGAATCTGACGGATGTCCGCCAGACCAACTGGGATCCGATCGCGCGCCCGGCGCGCGACGTCGACGGCCGGTGGACGGTGGATGCCTGGGCGCCGCTCAAGGGCCGCGTGATCAACGGCGGGATCAGGGTCTCGTTCTAGACCGAGGGGCTTCGCCCCTGCCCTTCGACACGCTCAGGGCACCCCGAGCCTGTCGAGGGGTGCGGGCACCCCTACGGCGTCGCTCGCGGGGACCCCCGAAGCCCCGCTCCGCTCCGCCGACTCGCTCGCTGCCGCTTGCTCGTTATGACGAGAGTGGCACGCGTGGGAAACTAGCTGCATGCGCTCGACCTGCTGGATCGCACTCGCTCTCCTGGCCACGCTAACAGCGGTCGGCGCGCAAGCGCCGTCGACGCTTTCCTCCACGTGGCCGGGGTATCGCGGTCAGAATCGCGATGGCGTCTCCCGCGAGTCCATCCGCGTGTCGTGGGACGGGCTCGCACCGATGTGGAAGAAGTCGATCGGCGGCGGACGCGCGTCGTTCGCGGTGGCCGACGGTCGCGCGTTCACCATCGAGCAGCGCCGCCAACAGGAGGTCGTGGCCGCCTACGACGTCCTGACGGGCCGGGAGCTGTGGACCAGCGTCTGGCCGGCGCGATTCACCCAGTGGATGGGCGGCGGTGAAGGTCCCCGGGCCACACCGGCCTGGGCGGACGGCTTTGTGTTCGCTCTCGGCGGCAGGGGCGAGTTGCGCTGCCTCGATGCGGCCACCGGCCGGCTCGTCTGGCGCACGAACATGCTGGAAGACACCGGCGCGAAGAATCTGCGCTGGGGCATGGCGGCTTCACCGCTCATCGCCGGGGACGCGGTCATCGTGCTGCCCGGCGGATCGTCGGGTCGGTCGGTCGCGGCCTACGATCGCCGGACAGGTAAGCGGTTGTGGACGGCGCTCGACGATCCGCAGGCCTACGTCGCGCCGATGCAGGTCACGCTCCTCGGCGTCCCGCACTTGCTGATCGTCAGCGCCAAGCGATTAGTGGGACTGAGTCTCGATCGTCGCGACGTGCTCTGGGAGTTCCCCTGGGTCACCGACCACGACGCGAGCGCGGCCCAGCCGATCGTGATTGGGAACGACCGCGTGTTCTATTCGTCGGGCTACGGTAAGGGTGCAGCTGTCGTCGAGC